>MAVP01000028.1 GCA_001751075.1 Desulfobacterales bacterium S7086C20
GATAGGGGCGTTGTCCTACAACTGCTATCGCTTATTCCTCCTGAAGACGCTGGACAAATCGTGGCATAAGTATCAGGTGCAAACGACAAGATGGAGGCTGTATCAAACAGCCGGGAAAATAGTAGATCATTCCAACAGTGTCTCTCTTAAAGTTCGAAGGACATTCTATAATCTATTTGCAGTAATTCGCAGCAAGGCTTGGGAATTTGCTTACACGTAACGGGATAGCAGAAAAAATAGGGAAGACACAAAAGCTCCGGCAGACACCCATGTCTCAAAAAGCCAAATTGAGATACTATTGTAAACAATGCTATAAGAACGCGTTCAAATAGTATGTATTTCAGCTTGTAGAAAGATTTTTCTGATCAAAAAGGCCCAAAGCCATGGCCTGAGCAAATCTATGTCGGGATTTGGGATGTTCAAAACCATGGACAACGCCTTTGCCTTGTGGTATTTTTCTTTAAAAGAATTCCTCGCAGCTCTGCTGCGGGGTAGTTCATTTATCATTCTGCGCCAGCCGGCTCTCACTTATTGAGAACTTACTTTTTTTTGTACAGGCGCCTGTAGCTCAGTTGGATAGAGCAACGGACTTCTAATCCGTAGGTCGGGGGTTCGAATCCCTCCAGGCGTGCCATAAAATCAACGTCAAAGAAAATTTTTCACCTACCAGGAAAAATACTCCCTTTGCCCGTCCTATCTTGTTGATGTTTACTCCATGAACTTGGATGTGGATTAGGAGACAAGCCGCTAATATAATACAATATGCGTAGCAACTTTAGAACTCCCATATACTTCTCTTTTCATCCGGCATAATGCGTGCATAGATCAATGTATAGGTCCGGTGGCGAACTGACTAGAAGGCTGTTGATGCCTTTGTACAGTGTTTTTGCTAATAAGGGCTCGCTCAAAAATATCAGTTTGTCTAAAGGTTCTTGCCGTCTGTGAGAGGGTATTATCAAAATGCTTGATAAACAAACACACCAGGGAAATTTGCCATTCTCGGGAGCAACCAAAGATTTCCTCTTCCGCAACAGGATGCCGAAAGCAATGCACTGGTCCGTGCCCTGGTCAGACCTGATGATGACCATGTTCATTCTGTTCGCAATCTTGTACATTTACCATTCTTCCGGCTATGACATGTTGAATAACGAGAAAAAAGAAACGACAACGAGCGTCTCTCTCGAATCCAAAGCTGATTACACTATCATCGATACAGATAATGACCCCGAAACACTGGAGGCGTCGATCTCTAAGGTCTATGGCCTAAGCAAGGAAACTATACATGCGAATGACTTGGAAGATTTTGCCTCTGTAGATCTTGTCCCCAACAAAGCTGTCAGGATTATTCTGACCGATGAACTGCTTTTTGACACGGGATATGCATATTTACGTCCCGAAGCTAAGCGCTTGCTAGAGCGCATTGCTATTATCATCAGGCAAACACCCTATATGATAAATGTAGTTGGCTACACCGATAATGTGCCTATAAACACGGAAAGATTTCCCAGCAATTGGGAGCTATCCGCTATTCGCGCTTCTAAAGTCGCTAGGTTTCTTATTGAAGAAATGGGAATCCCAGGGAGACGTTTCGTCATCAGTGGACACTCCCATTATCAACCGGTATTTACAAATGACACGGCGAAAAATCGTGCCGCTAACAGACGAGTGGAACTTATAATTACTAAAGGAAAACCATACGGCAGAACAAAAGATGGCGAAAATCTACTGTCCCAGGATCTAGTAGATCAAAGACGACAGTCAAGAGCCAACAGTTGGTTGTGGGATACGTTCCAGTAAAAGAAACACAAACATCATTGCTGAAAGCGAGGACTATCAAGATGGGCATCTACACTCTCCTGCGTCGATTCGTTAATTTCGTGATAAGAATCACTGAAGTTACTCTCGCGGCTGCACGGTTGTCGGCCAAGGAACGACAAAATTTCATTGGGTTGATAATATGTGTTCTTCTCTTTTGTTCAGGTTTTGCAATTCACGGTAATACGGGGCTCTATTTCAATCTGGCGGCATTCCTGATTGTTATAGGTGGTACATTCGGTGCAACCATGATCTGCTTTCAGACAAAACAACTGGCAATCTTGTACAAGGTTCTAATGACTTCGTATTCCACTCGTGTGAAAGAGCCTGATGAGATTGTGGAAATCCTGGTTGACCTCTCCGTGAAGAGGAGGCTTCAAGGACTTCTCTCCCTAGAAGAAGACGGGGGAGCAACGTCCATCACCTTCTTGCGGCGCGCGCTGGGATTTATGGTCGATGGTTACAAGGCGGAACAAATTGAAGATTTTCTGAATACGGAAATGTACTTTTTTAAGGTTAGACGGGAACAATCTGAGAGGGTCTTAAGAACCATGGCAAAAATTGCTCCCGCCTTCGGTCTTGTGGGCAGTGTGGTTGGGTTAATTAGCTTACTTACCGGGGTGAACGAAACTGATGCAATCCTGACTACAGTTCCTATTGCTCTTACATCGACCTTGTATGGTGTTGTGTTGGCGAACTTCGTTTTTTCGCCTTTTGCGGCAAATGTCAGAGAACGAACAGATCGTGAACTGCTCCTCCAGAAGATTATTACAGACGCAGTGCTCGTCATAGAGAGCAACGGCAACCCACGGGTTTTAGAGATGAAGTTGAAATCTTTCCTGACTCCTTCTTCCCGGGTAGGACGACTGACATCTCTCAAAAGGATCCGAGAACGATTTAACATTCAACCCAAATCGACTAAGCCGATTTCTAAGAGGCGACCGTCATTGCAACATCCCTGAAACAAAAGAACCCCTTTTTCTCTTATAACAGTCCTCAAGTTTTCTGCATTGTATACCGATAATACTTTTAAGGCCGGAAGGGCCTCCACCTTCCAAAATAACCATCTAACGGGGAACAGCTTAGGAAATATATACATTAACCTACCTATAGGAGCCCTCCGGCCTTGTAATTTTCTTTCCCATCCTTTCGCGCATATCTCCTCTAGATTTCAAGTTAAGTTACAAAGATGCTCTTCGCCCTTTCGATATTGTAATTAGCCAAGTGCACTACCCGGAGCCGCCGTTATTTTTCATAACATAAGACATAACAATACAGTCTGTGATATCCGCATGTTATCAATGATATTTGCCATTATTCTACTGTAAATAGCTCAATGGCACACACCTTGCTCTTCTGTGGTGCAAGCGATGCAATCATTGGTTCTATCAGGGTCAATGGCAAGCAACTCTCAAAGGAGGTGCGAAAATGTCATACGAACTTTGCACAACATACGAAGCTCACCAAAGAAGGCAGACCACAAGAAGATATTTTGATATTTTGCCGGCTATTTTGAACTTTATGGCGGGTGTCGATTTGGCACTCGATTGGATAACAGGAAGACTGGACAGAAAGTTTGTTTCGGCCATGGAAAGGTGTTTCAACGAAGATCCGGATAAAAGAAAAGAGATGAAGCTTCTTAAACGTACTGTTTTGATACTGGTGTGTTTAGGGCTTAGTATGACTGTTTTATCTATTAAGTTTGCCATAGATAATGATACGATCTGGGCGATTTTTCGATAGGATAAACTCAAAGAAATGAAACTAAAACAAATAGATATGGCAGACCGGATGATGCGAAATATTCAATATAGCTCTATTTCCACTCGTATCCCTAGAGGCGCTTTAAAAAATTGGTTCGTCAAGAAGCTGTTCATTCCACTATACTCACTCTATAGGCATAGATATTGTGAATTGATAGTTTGTAATTGGACAAATTGGTTGGCTATGTATACGGTGCATATATATCGAAACATCAAGCTGCTTGGGATCTAAACCCCTCTATGATCGTTTGTCTTTTTTGACACCCAGCCTCAATCATATTACTACTTAGTTCCCCATCCATAAATGCCTTTGAACCGAATGGGCACTACCGTAAGTTTCCAATTGAAGCTTTTGCTTCCCGGTAAGGAAGTTCACTATCTTTTATAGCTTCCTTCCAGCCCGCTAAAAAAGCGGGCATTCCAGGAAGCAGGCCGGTCAGAAATGAGGAATTTTTCGTAAGTTCAAGGAAAACAAAGGGGTACGCCGCACAAGCAACACCGCAGTTTAACGCAGAGATTGCGGAAAAGAGCCATTTCTGGATGGAAACTACTTATAACCACCCTACCCTTTGCCATCTGCAATCTTGACATTAATCGTATACCCCGTTTTTGATAACTTACGATCTTGCGACGAAATCTATTCTCGGACCGTCTCCTAGAATCAAGTTCATTCAAGTCTGGAAAATTCTTGTAAAAAATATTGACCTATGGTATTTCTTTTTTGTAATTGTAATAAAATGAACTGTAGGCAGGAAACACTCAAATGGAAAACATACTGGTCATAGAGGAGAGTAACGGTTGGAGGAACCTCCTTTCCACAGCCCTTTCTTCTCTTTACAAGGTTACATATTGGCCTAATGGCGTTGATATTACAACTAGACTGAAACAGGACAACATCGATGCAATAATTCTTGATCTGCAGTTCCAACAAGAAGAACCCTTTGCACTTTTGAAGAGGCTCAAATCAGAAGTGCCTAACACTCCGATTGTTGTTACGAGCGAGGTCGAGAAAGCAGAACTGGTTGTAAGAGCTGTAAAAGAGGGAGCCTTTGAATTCATCACAAAACCATACTCAGAAGAAAGAATAAAGCTAGTGCTGGAAAAGGCCCTAGAGACTCGGAGCCTAAGAAATGAAATTGATTATCTAAGACGTAAACAAGATGTCATCTATAGTTTTGATCGAATCATTGCAGAAAGCCAAGCAATGAAGAAAGTCATAGCTACGTTAAGGAAATTCTCCGAGACTGACGGAACTATTCTCGTTACAGGGGAAACCGGCACAGGAAAGAGTTTTCTTTCTGGAGCCATCCATTTTAACAGTACTAGACAAAAAAAGCCTTTTATAAAAATCAATTGTACCAATATTCCGGAAGCCTTATTGGAAAGCGAGTTATTTGGCCATGAACGTGGTGCATTCACAGGCGCCAACAAAACACGTATTGGAAGATTTGAACAGGCAAGTGGGGGCAGTGCTTTTCTAGATGAAATTGGTGAAATGAGTCCTGACCTCCAGGCAAAGTTGCTTCGCGTGCTAGACGAAAAATCCTTCGAACGTTTGGGAGGAAATCGCACAATTGATTGTGACTTAAGGATTATTACTGCAACAAACAGGAGGCTTGAGGAACAAGTCGCAGCAGGTAAATTTCGTGAGGATTTTTACTATCGGATCAATGTCTTGACAGTCCACCTTCCTTCCCTTCGGGAAAGAAAGGCATGTATTGAACCCCTTGCGAACTACCTTCTTAAAAAATCATGTCGTTCATTGCGCAAGAATATTCACGGTTTATCAGCGGAGGTAATTGACAGGTTTCGGGACTACTCTTGGCCTGGAAATATTCGGCAGCTAGCCAATACAATCGAACGGGCCGTCATACTAGAAGAAACAGATATAATTCGTGAGGAGAATGTATCTCTCGTTCAGCCTATTGCACCTCCGCTATCTGAAGAAAGATCTTCCCCAACCCAACAACTACCTCCTTCAACCATGCAACCCCTCCATGAACATGAAAAGGAACTCATCTTAAAGTCACTTGAAAAAAACCTTTGGATACAAAAAGATGCCGCCAAACAACTCGAGATCAGTCCCAGAGCCCTCAATTACAAGATCAAGAAACTTGGTATTACCCATCACCGATGGCGAAAAAACTCGTAATATCAACTATCTATAATAAATATTAGTGCTTCAGCGGCAGTAATATCTCCTCAGTACTGCTATAAAAACGGTGTAGAGACCGCCCTCTAGTTACAATATTGTAAGCTGCCCTACCCTTCCAGCCATTTATTTGCAATGTTTTTCAAAGTTTTTTATGTCCTCTCTGAAAATATCTCCCTTCCGACACTATTAACACCTTGATATCATAAGTTATTTGACTACAACGCATGGCACCGCTCTTTTTGGTTTCTTTTTTGGCATATTTGCTGCTTATCTTCCAGGCAGTTGTTGATTCAAATACGGATCGGCTCTTTGAAGTCATTAATCGTAAAAGTTCGAAAAAGGCAAACTGTCCGAAAGGGCAGGACGCAAAACCGCTGGCCTAAGTCCGAAAATTCGAGGGATACGGTAGCAGGGTTGCCGAGCGGATACAGCACCTCCTAAAAGCTGTTTTTGCTCCGGCCATAAAAATTGGGGGTGCTTGCATGCCATCAACACACAAAAAGAAACTGTTTCAGACAAGAATTTCTCTTCTGATTACCCTGTTTTCTTTTTGCTTTGCATTGGGTCTTTTCCTTTTCCCGCAATCGGGGCTTGCCGCACAAGTAACATTAGCTTGGGACGCAAACACAGAAGGAGATCTTGCTGGGTACCGGCTCTTCTACCACGGTGAAGGAGAAACCTACAATTATGATGTACCTAGTTGGCAGGGAACAGATACTACATGTGCTGTTTCCGGACTGACTGAGAATACAACCTACTATTTCGTCGCAAGGGCATATGATACCTCAAACAACGAAAGTGCCGATTCTCAAGAGATATCCTATACTACACATACCATTCTATCAAGTCTTTCTTCCGACCGTTCAGATCCTACTTTATTACATGATGAAACAGTCTCTGAAAACATTTTTGCCTTTATCAGTCCTACCAGTGGGATTAACCAGGTAAGCTTTTTTCTTGATGATCCTGAAATGAGTGGTGATCCATACCAAGTTGAAGAGGTTGTAAACTACGATTTCGCGGGAACAGCAGGTGATGGTACTGCGCTTCCCTTTGACACGACCGCGCTATCAAACGGAACACATCAAATCACCGGCCTCATAGAATTGTCTGGTGGCGACACGCGTGTAGTCAATGCTACTTTTACGGTAACCAATACAGCAAATACTGCCCCTACCGCTGATGCAGGGGCTGATCAAATCGTTAATGAGGCTACCACTGTTACACTAGACGGCAGTGGTTCAACAGACGATGATGGCACGATTGAATCTTATGAGTGGGCACAGACTTCCGGTTCTATCGTAGTCCTTTCTGATAATACAGCAATTCAACCGAGTTTTACGGCGCCAACAGTAGGAAGCGCTGGTGAAACAATTACATTCTTACTCACAGTAACAGATGATGATGGCTCCTCCGATACGAATGCGGTAAGCGTAGATGTTTCGGATGTAAATCAGGCGCCTGTTGCCCTTGCAGGTTTGGATCAAGCAGTGAACGAAGAAACCTCGGTCAGTCTGGATGGTTCTGGTTCCTATGATAATGATGGAAACATTGTATCATACTCCTGGGCACAAATCGTCGGAACTTCTGTAACTATATCTGGTTCAACTTCACAAACCCCTAGTTTTACAGCACCCTCTGTTGATCCTGGCGGAACAACACTGTCTTTTGAGTTGACGGTAACTGACAATGCCGGATCATCTGATTCCGATACCGTTAGCATCGATGTGTCCAATGTAAATCAATCTCCTATACTGACTTCTATTGGCGCGAAGGCTGTAGATGAAAACTCATTCCTTACCTTCACCATTACCGCCAATGATCCGGATGGTGATGACCTTGCCTATTCGGCCGGTAACCTGCCGACGGGAGCAAGCTTTAACACAAGCACGCATCTGTTTAGCTGGACACCCGAATACGGCGCTTCAGGAAACTACACCGTTACCTTTACGGTTACTGATAACGGCTCTCCTGCACAAAGTGATTCAGAGCAGGTAACCATTACGGTAGGCGATGTAAACAGGCCTCCAGTCCTGAGCAATATCGGCGCAAAATCCGTAGACGAAAATGAATCGCTTTCTTTCACCATTACCGCCAATGATCCGGATGGTGATGACCTTGCCTATTCGGCCGGTAACCTGCCGACGGGAGCAAGCTTTAACACAAGCACGCATCTGTTTAGCTGGACACCCGAATACGGCGCTTCAGGAAACTACACCGTTACCTTTACGGTTACTGATAACGGCTCTCCTGCACAAAGTGATTCAGAGCAGGTAACCATTACGGTAGGCGATGTAAACCAATCACCAACAGCTGATGCCGGCAATGATCAGACAGCAAACGAGGAGACTAGTGTAACCTTGGATGGCTCCAATTCTACAGATCCTGATGGAACACTCTCATACGAGTGGGTTCAGGTATCCGGAACAACTGTAACTCTTTCTGACCCGTGGGTAGCGCAACCTACGCTTACAACACCGGATGTCGATTCCAGTGGCACAGTATTAATATTCCAGTTGACAGTTACTGACAACGGGGGATTGCAAGCTACAGATACCTGCAGTGTAAATGTCAACTGGATTGATGACACCCCAACACTCCAAGACCTCGTGATTAGTGGTGCAAGTTCAGTAAACGAAAACTCAAGCGCTGACTATACGGCAATCGCTACATTTAGTGATGGGACCACTCAAACGGTTACAGAAAGTGTAAACTGGAGTGAAAATTCTTCATATTCCAGCATCGATAGTAATGGCGTTCTTTCCACATTAGAAGTAGCGATGGACGAAGCGGTGACCATTACAGCCAGCTACACACACAATAATGTAACAGAAGCAGTGCAAAAGGCCATTACAATACTAGACAGTTCCTTTACAAATCTTCCACCACTCAAACCGGCCATTGACTCACCCTATGAGGGGCAGATGGAATGTGACCTACAGCCGAATATTGTTTGCGAGGAATATTCCGACCCCGATGGCGACATCCAAGGACAAACCAAATGGCAGATCAGTACGGTTACGGACTTTAGCTCTAACGTGCTTGATGTTACCAGCACCGACCAGCTTACCGAGTTGGCAGTACCACATATGTTACTTGTTGCAGACACCACGTATTATCTACGGGTTCGTTTCTACGATATCTATTTGGAAGCCTCAGAATGGTCCGATTCAGTTGAGTTTACAACACTTGCGGACAGTAACGATATCAACGATAACGGCATACCGGACGATCAAGAAGTTGATTACAGTGTTGACATCGACGGAAATGGAATTAGTGACGTGGACGAACCAGAAAATATTAAAACCATCCAGGCAACGGATGGCAGCACTCAAATCGGTATTACTAGAGATGAAGACTCCACCGGAGAGATTGAAGAGATTGAAAATGTCCAGTTAATCGATCCGACAACAATAACAGATAACCTTAACAGGCCCAAAAACCTTAGCTTCGGACTCTTTGCATTTCGTCTGCGTGTTACAACTGGAGCTACAGTCAAAGTAAAGATCCACTTTTCAAGATCTATCCCAAGTGGAAGCAGTTATTTCAAGTACAATACCCTGCGAGGCTGGTTGGACTACAGCGACTATGTCACCTTTCATGCCGACGGCAAATCGATTACAGTTGAAATTACAGATGGTGGCCTTGGCGACAGTGACGGCACTGAAAATGGTGTTATCATAGACCCGGGCGGGCTTGGAGAATCCGGTACTACACCTTCTATTTCCGGAGTAGGATCCAGTGATGGTGGATGTTTTATAACAACAACGCAAACAAGGACAACAGGCTGTCTAGCCCCGCAAGTCTCTCTTTCTCCCATAGAGTTCTTTCGCAAGGTTGCAACTCATGTGATAGAAGCGAGAAATGTTCTCGTCCATACGTTTGGTGTTATTGGGACACTTTTTGGACTTCTATTTACAGGACTGATAATGATATGCATTTTGTGGATGAACAACAAGGAGTTTGCCTCACTAGACACACGATCATAGGCACTTAGTGGTCTCTTATATAAGTTTCATAACTTGAACGATATATGTCAGTTAAAGTCAAGAAGGCAGTAATAACTAGCGGACCATAAATAATACCCAGAATACCAAAGACCTTTAAGCCCCCTAGAACAGCAAGAAATACCAGCAGGGTATGTATTTTTACCTTGTCTCCGACAAGCTTCGGTTTAACGATGTACTCTATTACGGATGAAACAATAAGATAAAAGAGAAGGAAAAAAATACCTGCAGCTATTCTTCCCTTTAGGAACAGAAAAAGGGATGCAGGAATTAATACCAAGGCAATCCCCACAATAGGGAAAAAAGCGAGGATTGCCATTACAAAACCCCAAAGCAGAGGTGCACCTAACCCAAATGCCGCAAAGGCAATACCCCCCAATACCCCTTGAATCATACCCGATATTCCATTCACAACAAGGACAACAGAGGCCATGGCACGGAATTTATCCATAAGCTTTCTGTCCTGATCGTCTGGGAGCGGTGAAAGCTCTATGAGAAAAGAAATGAGCTTTTTTCCATCAATTAGGAGAAAAAAAATAACTAAGAGCATAAAAGCGAAGTTAACGACGAATTTTAAGACATTGGAAGCAACAGAGCTGACCTGTTCATAAAGAAATAAACCAACGAAGGATCCAATCTGGGACAGATTCCTGTTGATGTGCTCCGCACTGAGCTTGATTTGATACCTTGCCAGAATCTCTTGTATATGTTCCATAACCTGGCTATTTTGAAGGATCTCCTTAAATACTTTTGTCATAGCAGCATCTGTCCCTGCAACGTACAGGCTGTAGGCTTCTTTGGATAGTGCCCCTATCAGGAACACCAAAGGGACAAAAACAACCAGAAATATAAGTGTGCAGGTAATCGAGGATGCGACTACGGGTGTTGTCTTTCTGGCAAAGAAGCTGAATATTGGGTAAAATATGCCTGTCAAGACAAAGCCAAGTATTAAAATAGAAAAGAACGGCCAAAGTATCTTTCCAACAAAAAAGATAGTAATCAGAAATATAATGACAAAATATCTGAATATCATCTGGGTGGATTGTTGTGCAGGTGTATCATACTCCGAATTCTCATGCATATCGCACGCGTTCCTCTTTCGTAACTGATTAACACATTACTGTTTTCCTATTTTGGGCCCCCGCCCATCAAGACCCCACACTACAAGACTTGTGATTACAGAAGCAAGTATAACAGCTAGACCTATACCACGCCATTGATGCTTTTCTTGCATCAGGCCGAGAACTGAGATGAAGACCAATACCCAGCAGGCGATGTGCCATGGCTTCACCAAATTTGCAATAGTTCTTCCAACCGTTCTTTCCCAGTTTTTTTGTAAAGCTTCTCTTTGAATATTTCTCACAATCTGTTTTGCTTCAAGATCGGTATGAATAGAGTATAACTGTTCCTTTTCAGTAAGGTAGTTGTATGTTTCGCTTTTTTTAAGCGATCCAACCATTTCCCAATAGTTCCAATGCCCATCCTTTTTCCCTATTATCCAGTGACTGTCGAGCGCCTTTTGGCCATTTTCATACCAGTCTGTCCACTTACCATGCATTTTCCCATACAGGAACTCCCCTTCCGTAATCTTGACCCCATTTTCGGCCCATTTGCTCCAAGGGCCGTTCTTCTTTCCCTTGACATATTGGCCTTCCAACTGCTTTATACCGTTTCTATACCAAAAGATCCAGTTCCCATGACGTTCGCCTTCAAGCAAATATCCTTCTGCATATACCGCACTTCGCATCCAAAAACGCAAGCCCTTAGGCCAATACAATGTGATTTTTTTAATCTCCGGCGCCATTTAAAATATCTCCGTTATTCGTTTTACATTGCCTCTCCCCATACTTCCAAACGCCCTGAATTCTGCGGGAATGTTTTTACTTGAAATCCACGAGTCTTGATTAAAATCGTATTTGAAATAGAAATTAACCTTATACTTAAATACGGGAATTCCGGGTATATGGTAGCAAATTATAAGTTTCATGTAACAAGGTTTCTGGTGTACCACAACACCAACAGGGGAAGGAACTCGAGGAATCTCTAAACGTACAGGTTTATCACCAGGCCGCACCTCTTGGCGGATATCGGGCATATTCGCCAGAAAACCAACCTGACCCGCCCAGTACCAAAACCCCTCCACTCTAGAAATCAGTCCATTCATATCTCCTCGATTTACAATATAAATACCTTGCTTGTCGGAAACCATAGCAATCCGAGGGCGAGAAACCCCAAAATACCCCAAAGCCCCAAGGAAGACCGCCAACACACATCCTGCCAGAAATATCTGTTTCCGGTCGAGCCTTTGAAATCTTTCCAACAAATAGTCCGTTGCATCATTCACTATGCCGGTTCCAGTTGCAAAACCCCTTATATTTGATAGACTCGTAAAAACTCCACAAACAGATGACACAGTAAAAAGCCCAAATGCAAGGGGCGCTACTGTTCTCAAGCCGTAAGGCGCAACTCTTGAGGAATGAGACGTACTTATCGTACGTCGCAGTGACGAAAGATGAAGCGCAACACCGCAGATGGACTTTTTGCGAAGTCGTCATGTTTTTCGGGCCAAGAAGAAGTATAGCTCGGATTCATCAACAAATTGTTCAATCCTGAATCCGTAAGGTTCAAGCAGTGTTTCAGCATCTTTACGTTCCGGAAAATCATCAAGTGGAAAGGGGGAGCGCTCCTTTAGCAAGTCAATGAACGATTTTCCCATGGGATGGCTGATAACCAAACGCCCTCGGGGTTTCATTGTTCGCGCAATGTTGGTAAAAGCCCCCTTTTTGTCGGCAATGTTCGGATAAGATGCATTAATAAAAACTATGTCGACACTCTCCGTTGGAAACTTTATGTCACGAACATCTCCAGCAATAATGTGAACAAAAGGATATCGTTCCTTCAAATGATCCAGCATGGTCCTGGAAAGGTCACAGGCATATATTGCTTGAGGAGTGTACGCGTCAATTAGTGGGATTAATACCCCTGTACCAGACCCAACATCCAACACATATTCCCCTTTCTTGATTTGTGCTGTTGCCACAATCTGCTCAAGCCGGTTTAGGACACCTTCGGGAAGTGGTGGATCAAAGACATGAATAAGACCACTAAAGAAATCATTTTGAATCTGATTGATACTTTTAACCTCACTATTAGAGGGGTCCCTATATGAGCCACTCATTTAAGAATATCCTTTTGGGGTTACAATCGTCCTGACCTTTCAACCCATGTACGAAACATCTTAGAAAAATCTTGTACCTGAGGATCTGTGCATAGTTGTTCCACTGTATATTTCATCTTTAACGACCAGTTTGGGTACTCACTTGTTGTTCCGGGTATATTCTGTTGATCTTTTGCTTTAAAGAGATCTTCTTGACTCAATACAAACAGCTTTGAGGGTGTGAGAGCAAGAAAACCTACGAATGCGTTGTGAAGCTTGCCTGTAATCTCGGGATAGTCTTCCGGAGCATTTGTAAAATGGTTTTCGAGAATGCCTAGCTCCTTTGAAAGCTTCAACAACTTTCCCTGATCTGTTCTTCTATCTTGGATTGCCTCTTCAATAGCATCAGGACCGTCAAATATGCCCAACGTTTCCCGAACATCTATGTCTTTGTGAGTCCAAAACCCAGCCAGTGTCGGCAGATCGTGTGTAGAAATAGTCACTAATGCCAGTTCGGGATAATTAGAAGGCTTGATAAAGTCCTGATTTTCATTCTTTTCGAAATAAAGCAGTCTATATGAAAGAACATTTGCCTCAACCAATCTGTCACGAATATACTGCGGCACGGTACCTAAGTCCTCGCCAATGATTACAACCTGATTGCGAACACTTTCCAATGCTAGTATCTTGAGTAGATCTTCATACGGTTGCAAGATATACCCACCCTCACTCGGTGGTTTTCCTTCAGGTATGCAATAAAGACGAAATAATCTCATCACATGATCAATTCGCAAGGCCCCACAAAAGGAGCAATTCTTGCGAACCTCATCGATAAAGATATCGTAGCCGTTCTCTTTTAGCTTTTCGATATTTGGCGGTGGGAAGCCCCAATCCTGACCATGCTGTGAAAATGCATCTGGAGGAGCACCAACACGAACTTTGGGAATAAAATAGTCTTGATAAGCCCAAAAATCAGCCCCGAACCTATCGATAGCCAAGGCTAAATCCGGGTACAGTCCTATAGACATATTCCACTTCTTTGCATACTCCTGAACTTGGATTAGTTGCTTTTCTAATTGCCACTGCACATATTTATAAAATAGGATCTCATCCCGGTGTTCCCGTTGAAACTGATGCACCGCCCTGGTTTCAGGATGTTTATACTCCTGAGGCCATTGCGACCATATCCACACTCGCGGATCCCGCTGGTGCATAATTGAATCCAAGGCACAGAAGGTGGCAAAATAAGTTAGCAGTCTCCCCTCTTTTTTAATATAGTCTTCAAACTCCTTTTGCCGTTTAGTTTTTACCTCCCCTTTTTCCCAGTGATGATTCAGAAATTCCTTGAAAACTACTCTCAAAATCCGTTCTTTCAGTTCCCCTACTTTTTCGTATTGAACTCTTTCAGACTTCCTCAGTTCTATTAACAGCTCTTGCGTTTCACACCTTTTGACTATACTTTGAGCCATCGGACAATCCTCATAATCTTCTAGAGAGGCAATGTCGAGGTAGATATAATTACGATAAAATCTGCTGATGGGTAGATATGGGCTTGTATTAAAGGGGCTACGATTAAAAGTTGCATGTAAGGGATTTAGGCCGATTATATTTCCACGAAGGTCTTCTGAAACCCAGTCTATGATCTTCTTTAAATCACCAAAATCACCTACACCCCAGTTTCTTTCGGAACGAACCCCGTAAAGGCTTATGGAAATCCCTGCACTACGTCTTTTTCCTTCTAATGCAGGCGGTAGATACGCTTTCTCGGGACATATGGCAACAAATACATTTTGCGATTTCCACCAATCTTCGGCTTCCACCAAGAGTTCAAATTTATAATAACCGATAGTATCAAGTTGAGGGAAGGAAACGCCCCACTGATGGTAAATGATGTCTCCCAGCTTTATGGTCTCCAAAAAACGAATATCTTTTTTGGCATAAGACACTTTCTTTGTGGAACCATTCTCATCTTCAATACAAAGAGCTACGCTGGTCAGTTTTCTGGTAGCAAATTCTGTGTCCATCGCAATTCGGAAAACAAGGTTTTCAGGAAGGGTATGCTTACTGACAACTATCGTCGGGTCTGTAAGTCGAGAGTACCTTCGTTGCGCCCTCGCTTCTAATGCCCCTTTAAGGTCCCCATTATTGGCACCTATAACCCCCATTGCCTTAAGGAGAGCTTTGTTAATATCCAAAGAAGTTCGACAAATTTTCCCCCAGTTGTCAGTGTATTCCTGTTCTATCCCCCAAGAAAGGGCCAGTTCTTTGATCATGGATTCTTCCGGCGCGCCTACTTCCTGCATTTATTACCTCTCATGCATGAGACTAAATGCAAACAACGTATTTAAGTTATGGCCTAAAATCAAGGCTCGCAACGCACATTGCTGCAATTGCCTCACATCTCCCAATAGGCCCCACACCTTCGCCCGTTGTTGCCTTAAGATTAACAGAGTCAGGATCAAGTCTAAGCAAAACACAAATGTTTTTCTCTATTTTCATAAAATAAGGGGCCAGTTTTGGGGCTTCGGCCATGATTGTTACATCTATGTTATTAATCACAAAACCTTTGCGAGAAATCATTTGAAAGGATTGTTCCACAAACCCTTTGCTTGAAACACCTTTAAAATCGGGGTTTGTGTCTGGAAAGTGAAGGCCGATATCTCCTAGACCAGCGGCTCCCAACAAGGCATCGCACAGTGCGTGCAGTAGTACATCGGCATCTGAGTGGCCGAGCAGCCCCTTTTCAAAGGGGATAGTAACGCCCCCAAGGATGAGTGTTCGCCCTCGTACCAACCTGTGTAAATCGTAACCCAACCCTACGTGCACGCCCATTGTTTTTACGATCACCCTATATGAATGCTCTAAAAGAAATCCATTTAACCCACAAAGCATTCTCTTTCATTTAACGCGATGTATATCAGATGAATTAACCCACTGTCAAAACAATCATTTATTGTCATTTTTTACGATTTGTGTTAGCAAAAATTTAGATTATACTTGAACTTTTTGATAACTTACACTGAAAAAGAGGGATTTTTATGAAACCAGTTGCACTAATAATCCGTGATGGTTGGGGCTACCGTGTAGAAAGCGAAGGTAATGCAATTGCGGCAGCACACACACCAAATGTGGATTCTTACTTGTCCGGTTATCCATGGACACTAATCGAGGCCGCAGGGGAACCTGTGGGGCTTCCTAGCGGTTACCAGGGATCGAGTGAAGTCGGCCACCTGAACATGGGTGCAGGTCGCATTGTAATCCAAGAACTCAAGCGGATAAACGACGCTATGTCTAACGGCTCCTTCTTCCAAGCTTCAGAGTTCAAAGCACTGTTAGAAAACTGCAGGACACACAATTCAAGGTTGCACCTTATGGGTTTGTTACAGGATGAAGGTGTGCATGCCCACTGCGATCAGATGTTTGCGATCATGCGTGGTGTTCGGGATGAAGGTGCAACCGAGATAATAGTCCACATCTTTACTGATGGCAGGGACACACCTCCACAGTCTGCTCTCGGATATATTAACCAGCTAAATGAGATTATCCGTGAGATTGGAAATAGTCGTGTCGGCACACTGATGGGACGTTACTATAGTATGGACCGATCTCAAAGCTGGAATCTTACTGATATTGCCTTTGAGTGTATAGCAAACGCACTTGGCCGCAAGTCTCAAAATCCACAAGATGCTGTCAAGGAATCTTACGCCAATGATAAGACCCCTGATAATGTGCAGATGTTTGACGAATACATTCCCCCATACGTTATTGGCAACTATGATGGGATTAGAGATGGTGATTCTGTCTTGAACACAAATTTTCGCCAGGATCGTGCCATTCAGCTTTCAATGGCTTTTATAGAGAATCAGTACCCCGGAAAGCTGTCACGTCGTCCAGAGTGTAATTACGTCGGTTTTACTCGATATTATGATGAGTTCCCTCATTTTATTCTCGGAGCTATGGGTGCTGGAGGGACTATGCAAAACCTCCTGGGAGAAGTCATCAGCAACAAAGGCCTTAGGCAGTTACGGATGGCGGAGACCCAGAAATACCGCCATGTTACGAGTTTTTTTAATGGCAAATCTACGAAGCCCTTTTCCGGGGAGGATCAAGTTGAAATTAAGAGCGAATACGATCCGGCTACATTTGCTTCACACCCCGAAATGAATGCCTATGATGTGAGGGACAGATTATTAAATCTCCTTAAAGATGGCTGCGAGTATTCCCTTCTAGTTTTAAACTTTGCCAACTGTGACATGGTAGGCCATACAGGCAACTTCACTGCCACGACCAAAGCCGTGGAGGTCGTTGATGAATGTGTCGGAGCTTGTATCAAGAGGTTCCTAGAACTAGAAGTTGATATTTTGCTAACTGCTGACCATGGAAACGCCGAAGAGATGATCGACATGAAAACAAAACTTATAAAGACCAGCCACACGGTTAATCCGGTCGAACTCATCTATATCAGCAAGCGAGCAGTGGGCAAGAAACTGACGTCTGGTGGTAAGTTGGCTGACATCGCACCAACCATCTTAAGGCTCATGAACCTGGACATCCCGGTAGAAATGACAGCGAACCAGCTCGTCGAACTGTAGTAAGTTTCTATTCTGTAAAAGCGAATTTTTTCTGAGTATTGCCGTGTTTTAAACAAGCTCTCGGTTGTCAATCTGTATTACGAAGCACCTAATGCTCTCAATTTACTTGACATGTAGATTTATTTGTACCATTCTGAATTAAAAACTTACTTCAGTGTCCGTCGGTTTTTGATGGTTCTTGGTTGAACACTAGTTTAAAAAGGGGGGAGACAATGAAATCACAAACTAAGAAGGCTGGAACGAACAAAGTAACAAAGAAAAAGGCAACGCCAAAAAAGGCCTCATGTGCCAATGTAGGAATTAAAAAAGAATATCTTAAGAGTAAAAAAGCCGTCAAAGTTACCTTCCGATTACCAAAGATTGCTGCTTCCGGCGCCAAGAATGTACACATCGTTGGTGATTTTAATGGCTGGAGTGTTTATGCCAATCCTATGAAGAAACTACAAAAGGGAGAATTCACTGTAACCCTTGAACTCAAGTCTGGGAAAGAGTATCAATTCCGGTATCTTGTCGATGAATCAAGATGGGAAAATGACTGGAATGCCGACAAATACGTAAAAAGCCCTTTTGGCACTGATAATTCCGTGGTTATAGTCTAGAAGTTTGATGGCTTTGTAAAAAGTCCAACTTCTGTGTTGCGCTGCATCTTTCGTCACTGCAGCGTACGATAAGTACGCCTCATTCCGCAAGGTTTGCGCCTTACGGCTTGAGAACAGTAGCGCGCCTTGAATTTGGAGCTTTTTACTTTGCCATCAGAATCTGATTTTTTACGAAACAGTCAAGTTTGTAGACGGATATTAACCTCTCTGATTTGTATCTTCTCAATAACCACGGGTGTGGTGGCTTTTTCTTGAAAGGCGATATCTTTCTTCGTTGGCACATAACTTTGCAGTGGCCGGATATTTATAATTGGCCGTCTTCAAGAATCCACAACTCCATCTTGATAAGCCCCCGTAGTCAACAATCTGACATCACTTATCAATACCCAAGAGCGGACAAACTTAAGCACCAGCTATAACTAGCTGCAATCGCGGAATAAAGAGTTGTTCGGGTCATTTTGGTATGATTCCTGCTTTAAAGTTTACAGTCTATTTTTAAATCAAGTTACACCAGCACAACTGGAAATCTATAAAGATGCCGATTCAAATTCTTATTGTAGAAGACGATAAACTCACTCGAAATTCATTATGCCGAATCATTCAGAAACTCGATTATGAAGTAATGACCGCGTCTGACGGGCTTGAGGCATGGAATATCCTGAGAGAAAAACCTGTCGATATTGTCATTACGGACTGGATGATGCCGGGCATGGATGGTCTTGAGTTGTGTAAGCGGATACGTTCCGCAGATCTCCGAAACTATGTCTATGTGATAATACTAACGGCTCAGGGCGGTAAAAAGGAACTAATCGAAGCGATTGATGCCGGAGCCGATGATTTTGCCGTGAAACCTTCTACTCAACTCGAACTTAGTGCTCGCATTAAGGCAGGAAAAAGGATCCTGAAGCTTCAAAGTGACTTGAAAGAGCAAAATGAGAAGCTGAGTAAGTCAAACCGGAAGTTAAACCACGCCTATTCGGTGATCAAAAAGGATCTTGAGGCTGGAGCAAAGATTCAATCCAGCCTTTTGCCTCAAAAGGCTTCAATAATTGCGGGAATCTCCTTTGACTGGATATTCTTGCCGTCTGAGTTTGTTGCTGGAGACGTCTTCAACTACTTCAGACTCGATGAAAACCATGTCGGTTTTTATGTCCTTGATGTAGCAGGCCATGGAATACCTGCTGCGATGCTTTCTGTTACATTAAGCAAAGCCTTGTCTCCGGCAAACACTCAAGAATGTTTATTGAAACAGTTTATGCCTGTTCCCGAACCACCTTACTACAAGATAATAAACCCTGCTACGGCAATCAAGATGTTAAACGAACGTTTTCAGGCAGATCCCGAAACCATGCAATACTTCACCATAGTTTATGGGATTATTGATATCCAAAATGGTGAGACAGTCATAACGCAGGCAGGTCATCCGTGCCCGATCCTCTTACAGAAAGGGACAAGTGCAAATCTTATTGGAAAAGGTGGCTTTCCTGTAGGTATGCTACCAAACATCGATTACGAAGAACAAGAGATTGTTCTTAACAGGGGAGATCGACTTTTTGCCTTTTCTGACGGAATTACGGAATGCATTAATAGTAAACAACAAGAGTTTTCGCCCGAACGTTTGATGGACCTAGTAGAAGAGGGTCGCAACTTCCCATTACGGAAACTCCTAGAACTGATCGAGCATCGACTCCATCAGTGGAAGGGAGACAACACATTTGAAGATGATGTGACACTACTTGCCATAGAAATTACGTAATATATCCTTTTAAGAGATTTCTGCTGGTAAAAGGAGGATGTATGAAGCAGAGAAAAATCGTATTTGCCATAGAGAGCGACATGAAAAATGTATCTCTCATTGGGATGACGATAAACAAACTGTGCTCTTTAATTCCTTTTTCAGAGGTTGAAGCCTATCAAGTTGAACTTTGTGTAGTTGAAGCTGTAAACAACTGTATTGAACATGCATATGGGAGCCAAAGAGGACACCAAGTAGAAGTCGTTTTCGCCCTTGAGAATGACAAGCTTGTTGTCGATGTCTGTGATACTGGGAAATCCATGGATGAAAAAGCCATAGAAAAAGCGGATGTTGCACAGCTCAACATTGATCCCGATAACTTTCACACTATGGCGGAACAAGGAAGAGGTCTTCCCATTATGAAACAGATTATGGATACCATAACCTATAATACTAATGATGACGGGAAAAACTGTCTTACACTTATTAAGAACATATAGAACTCTACCTAGTGTCCGTCAATTTTGGACGATTCATGGATGGGCGCTAACTAACAACAAAGGAGGCGACAATGCAATTTGAAGAGAGAAAAGAAGGCGATATCCTGATCGTTGAGGTGCTAAACAACAGATTAGATGCCCAGGCCGCAGACGATTTTAAGGAAAAGATGGTGGGATATATCTCTGGCGGAAACTCCCAGATTGTTTTGAATATGTCTGCGGTAGATTTTGTTGATAGCAGTGGCTTGGGAGCAATGGTTTCAGTGATTAAGTCACTGGGCGAAAATGGTCAACTTTCTGTCTGTGGTGCTAAAGAACCAGTCATGAGAATGTTTAAACTAACTAGAATGAATAAAGTCTTTGCTATGTTTGAAGAAGAAACCAAAGCTGTTGAAGCCATGTCATAATAGGCCGGGTTAAAAGAGGCCGGCAAGTTTTTGAAGAGGTGACTAAAGTGGACTGGGGTGCCAAAACAAACTAAAGTTACACAAGATGTCGAAGAAGGGGTGTGGTCGTGAAAACATTACAACGGAATAACTCAAAAGACGGGATTCGCGATTTCCAGAAATCAATACGTTATCATGCCCGGTACTCACTCGGAAGGCCGTTCGATGAAGCCTCGGAAGACGAAATCTACAAGGCCGTTACACTGGCAGTCAGAGAACGATTAATTGATGGGATGTTAGAGACTGAAAAACGCTACAGCAAACACGATGCAAAGAGGTTGTATTATCTCTCCATGGAATTCTTGATGGGAAGGGCACTTGGAAACAATCTATATAATCTAGGGATCTTTCATTTAGCCAAAGATGCACTGATAGATATGGGGCTAGATATTGAAGAGCTCAGAGATACCGAAGTCGATGCAGCCCTTGGAAATGGTGGCCTCGGCAGGCTTGCAGCATGCTTCCTGGACTCATTGGCAACCCTTGGGATGCCCGGTTACGGTTATGGAATAAATTACGAGTTCGGTATCTTCAGGCAGGAAATAGATAACGGCTATCAAAAAGAAAAACCGGATCACTGGTACAGTGAAGATACACCTTGGTTGATAAAACGTCCTAACGAGGCCTGCATTATTCCTGTATATGGCAGAATGGAAAATATCAAGGATAGTTCCGGGAATGACAATCCTTTGTGGATGGACTGGAAAATATTAATAGGTGTTCCATATGATGTCCCTATTGTCGGCTTTGGCGGCAAAACAGTCAATTATTTGAGGCTTTTTTCTGCAAAATCTTCTAATGAATTCGACATGCAGATATTCAACCACGGGGATTATTTCAAGGCAGTAGAGCAAAAAATGTCTTCAGAGACCATATCTAAAGTCCTCTATCCATCCGATTCCGTAGAATCAGGCAAAGAACTCCGTCTGGTCCAGGAATACTTCCTTGTGGCCTGTGCTGTGCGAGACATTATGAGAAGATATCTTAAAGGGCATGACAGCCTCGATACCTTCCCTGGCAAAGTTGCCATTCAACTTAATGACACCCATCCAGCCCTTACAGTAGCAGAACTGATGCGCACCTTCATTGATGAGCACGACACACCATGGGATAAAGCATGGAAAATTACAGAGGCCACACTTGGTTATACAAACCACACGTTGTTGCCGGAGGCACTGGAAAAATGGTCTGTACCCCTGCTTGAGCATGTACTACCGAGACATTTACAGATAATATATCAAATAAATGAGAGGTTTCTTGATCAAGTTGTTTCCCGCTGGCCTGGCGATGTTGATAGAGTGCAAAGGATGTCTATTGTTGAAGAGGGGCAAACCAAACAGGTCCGAATGGCATACCTTTCCATAGTCGGAAGCCATTCGGTAAATGGTGTGGCTGAGCTTCACTCAGAACTTGTAAAACGTTCACTTGTCCCTGACTTCTACCAAATGTGGCCCAAGAAATTTAATAATAAGACAAATGGGGTAACACAGCGACGTTGGCTGCTTAAATCAAATCCGAAGTTATCAGAATTGATAACACAAACAATCGGAGATGGTTGGATTACAGATTTGGATAAGTTAAAACAACTAGAAAGATATGCTGCTGATGAAGCATTTCAAAACAAGTTCCGGAAAATCAAAAAGGATAATAAAGAACAGCTCGCCAAGGTGATTTTCGACACGACCAGAACAGAGGTAGACACAAACAGCATGTTTGACATACAGATAAAGAGACTCCACGAATATAAACGCCAACTTTTAAATGTTTTCTTTATCATTCATCAATACCTAAGTCTGGTGGAAGATCAGAGGAAATTGACAGTGCCAAAGACTTATGTCTTTGCGGGCAAGGCGGCGCCAGGCTATTTTATGGCAAAGCTAATCATAAAACTCATCTGTAGTGTTGGAGAAATTATCAATAAAGACACAAGAGTTAATCAACAGATGAAAGTTGCTTTTGTGCCTAACTATCGAGTTTCTCTTGCGGAAAAAATCATACCTGCTGCTGATCTTAGTGAGCAGATATCTACTGCAGGCATGGAGGCATCCGGGACGGGCAATATGAAGCTTGCCATGAACGGAGCTATGACCATAGGTACTCTTGATGGAGCAAACATAGAGATATTAGAAGAAGTAGGGCAAGATAATATCTACATATTTGGTCTCACGGTTGAACAAATTGAAGAGATGCGAGTTAATCGCAGCTATAATCCATGGGA
>MAVP01000029.1 GCA_001751075.1 Desulfobacterales bacterium S7086C20
GAGCACTATGGCAAGATCGTGGGCCTCCTCGGTAGTGAAATTGCCGGTAATGCGAGCACGCCCGCCCGCTATCTTTTCCTGAATTACGGGTGCAGAGTAGACATTGTTATCGAGGACAATAGCAAGGCGCTTCTTGACATTTTCTTCAGTAATGCGTTCAAAGAGGCGTGCACCTTTCCTGTCAAAATCAAGGGTGACATAAGACTCATTGAACTGAGAGTCGATTTGAACCCTTGCATCAGAAAGGTATTCTCCGGTCAGATAAGTCCGTCTCTTAATCAGAAAAGGGGTTTTTCTAATACGTCCCGTGGCCTCATCCTCGATCTCTTGATAGAGGAGTTCATCTCCGGGCGGCACTTGACCTTCAATAGCCTTTTGTATGTCGTGTTCTTCATCTACGAGCTTAAATTCGAGGAGCGCTGTCTTACCAATAAGATTTATCGCCCTTTGCGGATCTTTTATTCCCGGAAGTTGTATTAATATACGCCTTTCTCCCTGACGACGGATGTCTGGTTCAGTTACCCCGAATTGATCAATACGATTGCGGATCGTTTCCATGGCCTGCTTTGTGGCCATTTCCTTTATGTATTCTATTTCCTTTTCAGGTAGATCAAGCCTTACCTCCAGGCCCTGTCCCCTGTTGGTTCTTGAGAGGATGCGAAGCATCTGAAACTCTTCATCAAGCATCTTATCAAAAGCCTCTATGTCTTTTTCTTCTAGGATTCGAACCGATATTTCCGTATTTGTAGGGCGGCTAAGTTCTACAGGGCGTATTTTCACCTTTTTTATTGCCGCCTTTAGGTCTTGGGCGGTGCGTTCTACCCTGTTTTCCACAGCCTTTTCGGACTGGACCTCAAGGACCAGATGCACCCCTCCCTGAAGATCAAGTCCTAGATGGATTTTTTCTAAGGGAAGTATTCCGACACTTGTCCACCACCCGGGTGGTGTAGAAAAAAGAGAGGGAATTGCGTATATAAATGCCAATACCACGGGTGCCAGGATTAGAAATAGTTTCCACTTAGTCTGTTTCAATCAACTGCTCCTTCAAGACGTTTATTTGGCGGTTACCTTTTCGGTGTCGGCTTTGCCGGCAATGTTAGCACGAACAACCTTAACTCGAACCTTATCGGAAATTTCAAGGGTTGCTACCGTATCAGTAATCCCGGTAATCTTGCCATAGAGCCCACCCGTGGTAATAACGCGATCCCCCTTTTTTAGACTACCGATCATTTCACGCTGCAGTTTTTGCTTTTTTTGTTGTGGTCGAATCAAAAGAAAATAGAATATGACAAACATGAGGATAAGAGGTACAAATGCTCCCATTCCTCCTGCCTGTCCCCCAGCCTCTCCGCCTGTGCCCATGGCATATGCAATGTCAATCAAAACGAATTACCTCCTTTCTAATTTACGCTTACTCCAGGTTCCAAACCATTTCAGCTGTTCCAACTATGCTTGTGATTACAAGCTTGATTTGTCTTGTGTCATTTCCAATCAGCCCTTTTCCGATTTTGCGTACGCAGTAGGGAAACCTTACAATATAGATCGACTTCCAGGGTGTGATATAGGGGAAAAAGTGCGATCTTACGGCATCTTTTCGTTTAATCCTTCTTATTTCAAAGGGCGCCATCCGCTGGTCTTCGTTGGCAACGAGATAAAGCTTCCACATTGATTGGGCTTTTTCAAAGTCGTCCCATTCTTTCTGGGGGACAAAGGTTGACATCAGGAATTCATAGCCAAGTTTTGTGGCGCCAACATGATTTTCTATATATTGACTTCTTTCTTGTGAGTTGAGCTTATAGGCTTGCGCATATTCTTCGCTATAAGCACGGCGAAACTCCCTCGATTTCAACGTTGCGGAAACAATAAGTTCAACTTCGAGACCACGATGTATACGTGCTTCCCGGCTCCACTTATCATATACCTTTCTATAATCCTCAGTATGATAGGGATCGGAAGATTTAGCAAACTTTTTTAATGTAGAACAATTTGCGGTAAACAGCAATAACGCTACAACAAAAAAAATAAAAAAATTGCGATTATTGTTCAAAGCACCCATTTATTTTCCTTTTATGGATGGAAACTAGTTAAAAACACGGTCAAAGATAGTATCAACATATCTTAGTTGAAGCTTGACATCAAAGATCTTTTCTATCTCATCCGGCTTTAGGTGTGCGGCAATTTCTTGGTCCTTTAAAATAAGCTCTTTAAAAGCTTTCTTTTCCTTCCATGCCAGCATAGCTTGCCTTTGAACCATCTTGTAGGCTTCTTCCCTGCTAACGCCCTTTCTGGCCAAGGCAACAAGGACCTGTTGGGAAAATATAAGCCCTTTTGTCAGCTCCAGATTCTGAAGCATCCGATCAGGATACACCAAAAGCTTTCCAACAACACCTATTACCCTGTTTAACATATAATCGACAATGATTGTGCTGTCGGGTATAATCACTCTTTCCACTGAAGAGTGACTTATATCACGTTCGTGCCAAAGGGCTATGTTATTCAATGCCGCAGAGGCGTTGGAACGTACGAGTCTGGCCAGACCGGAAAGGTTTTCTGATGATATCGGGTTGCGTTTATGGGGCATGGCAGAGGAGCCTTTCTGGCCCTTTGCAAAGTATTCCTCGGCTTCCAGCACCTCGGTCCTTTGAAGATGTCTGATTTCTACCGCCATTTTCTCTATTGTCGATGCTATTATGGCCAATGTGCTAAAGAATTCTGCGTAACGGTCTCGCTGAATAATCTGCGTAGAAACAGGAGCCGGCTTGAGGCCGAGTTTCTTGGACACGTATGCCTCCACTTCTGGTGACACGTTGGCAAAAGTGCCGACAGCGCCGGAAATCTTGCCGACACTGATGGTTTCCATTGCCTGATCCATTCTCCTGCGGTTTCGGCGCATTTCATCATACCACAAGGCGAATTTCAAGCCCAAGGTAATAGGCTCTGCGTGTATGCCATGGGACCGGCCTATCATTACTGTATTTTTGTATGTCACAGCCTGTTTCTTGAGGACTTCTAAGAGGGTGTTGCAATCTGCCAGGATGAGCTTCGAGGCCTGCCGAAGCCTTACGGCCATGGAGGTATCTAAGATGTCTGAAGATGTTAGACCTAAATGTATATAACGGGCATCAGGGCCGACGTGTTCGGCAACATTGGTTAGAAAGGCGATTACGTCATGCCTTGTCTCGGCCTCAATAGCCTCAATCCTTTTAATGGAAAAGCCCGCCTTTTTGCGGATATTTTTAGCGGCCTCTTTGGGGATCTTGCCCATTTCCGCCAGGGCCTCACAGGCCAAGATCTCTACCTGAAGCCATGTCTGGAACTTGTTTTGTTCCGTCCATATACGTCCCATGGCCTCGCGTGTATATCGTTTTATCATTGCTCGTTAGTTTCCATCTATAATTGGCCCTTTTAAGAGTTCAGCAAGATAATGGCGATCAAGCCCTTTTCAGCGGCGTAGCCACGTTGTATAAAATCGCTCCGTGATTTTATTACTGCTCCGCAGGGAGCCACAAGGTTTCGCCGTCAAACTCTATCCGGTGCACTGTCTTGTAGTTAATTCGGTCGAGCAGTGCAAATATGTAGGTCATGTTGTATATGATGATTTTTGACAACGGATATATCTGATCTAAATTCATTTCCAGCTTATCTTCCTTCACATTATATATATGCACCATGTGTTCAGAAAATTTTAGTATCTTTCCCACGCCGGAGCTTCGTCCACGACGATTTGGTTCGTCAGCCAGGGGAGAGACCTGTATTCCTTTGTGATTATAGTACTCTTTTAGGAGTCGAAAGTGAATATTCCATATATTGTCTTCAGGCCGGACCACGTGGATCCCGTATTCATTTCTGTCTTTCCTGGTGGTTCCACCTTCTACGTCTTTTTCTAGGATCTCCCCCTGTTTAAGCTTGAGGTCATCTAGTATTTTTTCCATTCTAATGGTCTTATTGCCGACCCTAATCGATTCGTCTGACTTAACGATCATATCGATACTTTTGTCAACACCATACGGGGCTTTTCGCTCTTTCATCAATGTATTGAGTTCTGTGTCGGTGTCTTCGACCAATTTACCATAATCAACCACCTTTTCCGGCGGGATTTCAATCCTTGCTTTCTTTTCTATGGGGGGCATTTTCCCCGGTGTTTTCTGATGCTGGTTATCGTGCGTTGAAATATATGTAAACACACCCGCGACAATCAAAGCAAGACAAGCGGCCAAGATGAGATACTTGCGCATTTTCTCTACTCCCGAAGCATTCAGAGGACAGCCAAGATGCTGAATGGATACAAGCCATTAGCTGTTGGCTATTAGGTAACGGTTCACGGGGATCAGACCTTTTTCTGAATAGACCTTCGCAAAACATTCAGCATTTCACTTGCATTTTTTAAAGGAGAAAACCCCAATTCTGGAACCCTAGAACCCTTGAATTCTTACAGGATTACACAGTTAGTGTCAATATGAATTGCATGATCGAAGGCTTTGGAGGAAAATTGAATGAAGCTATCTGTCATGATTGGCGGTGTTTTTCCATAAAAATTCGAGTTCAACCTTTTGTTTGGAAGGAAGGACTTCTCGTGAAGGTTTAAAGGTAATCTTGACAACAATCGCATCTTTTGCCTGAGGTTTGGTAGTTGAGATTTCTAGGTCCCGTGGGACTGGATGTCCGCTGTTTTGCCAGAATAAGGAAAAAGCCTTTTTTAGGGTTTCTCTGAGTTTTTCAGGGGCCAAGGATGTTTTGAAGTTTTCTTGGCACAGGAGCAAAAAGTGGGAAACTCTGGAGACAAGGATTTGATAAGCAAAGGAACTGTCGGCAATGCTTGTTTCTGCGGGTATAAATGCAGAGTCTTTGTCACCGGCAATTAATGGCATAAAGCCGGCCGTAATGAATTGTTGTAACCTTTCCTCGCCAATCCGAGCCTTGGTAGGACATGGCTTTCCCCTCACATTAGTAACGAGTGGCAGACCTTCAAGTCTTATCTCTTGCCATTGAGTAAACCGTGTCGGCCACCCTGTTTTATCGTGGCTTTGTCCCATGAGGCAGGCAATAGCCCAGACCGGACTTGTCCAAAGGAGTTTCTGTTCCTCAAAACGGACCGACCGGGGCATATTATCCGGCCCGTAAGGGTAGCGTGCCAAGACAGGGTTACAGGTGACGGCTATCCAGTTAGCTTGAGGTATTGTTTTCAGGTGATGCCATTTTGCGTAAGCCGCCCCTTCCATGTGGTGAGGTAAATATGAAAGTTTTCCTAAGTCTTCCCACGATTCGATTTGCAAGAAATTATGGGTGATCCAGCAGATAGCAGGTGTAAGAAGAGTGTCTGAAAACTGCGCAATCTTCTTAAAGGCTTCAAGGCACCTTGGGGTGTTGTTCATAGGCAGGTCAACTAATATAAGGGAAGGAAGACCTGTTTCGGGGTCTGCCAAGAGGTTTTCTAAGGTTTCATCAAGTGTGTCAAAATCGACTGGGACAATTTCAAGTCTGATTTCTCCGTTTATCCCACCCTGGTCAACAAGGAGCTTTACCCCACGCCAGACAGCTTCAAGTTTTTTGAAACTTTCGTGAGAATAGATATGGACCAAGGCTTGTTGGATATAGGCATCAATCTTGGCTGTTACACCGTGCGTTCCAAGGGGCGCCTCTTCGGTTTCCGGCAAGGAAACCAACTTCAAGATATCATCAATGGCATTTTCCTTGGTCTTTACTGATTTTTTGCTCTGATATTTTATCTCAATTGGGGGGAGCTCAGGCCATTGTTCTAGTCTCGTTTTCACCTCTTCTTCTGACAGCCTTTTTGCATTGGCTTGTTCGACCAACTTCCTGGCCTCCAAGAGGTGTCTTAAGAAGGTGTTGTTTTGAATAAGGGTGTCGGGGTGAAAATCCTTTAACTTGTTGCAACTAATGTTGAGGCCACCAGCGGGACACAGATCCTTGGAAAGAGAAATATAGAAGGATAGGTCCAAACCTTCCATCACCTGGTCTATGTTTGTCTTGTCGATTCGAATGGGTGGCTTAGACCAGGGTGTGGGTTGGGAAGATGAAAAGGGAGCGAGTGCTAGAATCTTGAAAGGCGTTGGAGGAACTTGCATCTTGTCAGACCTTATCGCCGAAGAAATTTTTGAAATAGGGCTTTTGCCCCTATGTTTCCCAGAGCTTTCCGGGCTTTCGGGGCAGATCCTTTTTCCATTTCATGAAGGGGGGGTACGTCTTGTTCAGGTTCTTCGATTTCCATTAAACGGCCTCCACCGAGGAAGCGGAATCTGGGCCCATGAGGACTCAAAGCCAAAATGTCATCAGAGCAAATCGGGGATTCAAACTCAATGGGTCGCTCATTTACAGAAAGCATGTTCTTTCCCGTGAGATCCTTGATGTGGTATTGGTCTTGAGCAAAGAAAATCTGCGCGTGCTTATCGAGAATAACAGGGTTGTCCAATGTAAAGTCACACCCCGGTGCTTTACCAATGGTTATAGGAAGCTCTTTAAACGAGCGAAGAGTGGGGCCGTATTGGATAATAAGTGGCACTTGAGTCTTTTGAACCGGTGGGCCTTGTTTATAGATTGGTTGAGGTTCTGCCTGTGGTTGCCGAAAAGGTGGTGGCTTGCCGGCAGGTGTTGGTGGTTGTTTCTGAGACGGTTGTTCTCGAGATGGTGTCGGGGGTGGCGCACTTTGCTTTCGAGCTATTATGCCGTGCTGTGGTGGTTGCTGTATCTCAGGGGGGCCTTCATCAACTTTAGTTAAAAAGCTTACCTTTGGTCCCCCGTCAGAAAATGTAAGGACATCCCCATCTTTAAGATAGGCTTCACTCACTTTTTTACCGTTTACAAGTGTACCGTTCGTACTTTTGTCAAGCAACTTAAAACGGTTCCCCTCCCTTATAATCTCGGCATGTTTCCGGGAAATGGCAGTCTGGTCCTTAGGAAAGTGAACGTGATAGGAAGGGTCCCGTCCGATAAAGATTATCGGATCAGAAAACTCCTGGATTTCACCTTTGAGCGCCCCCTGGATATGAACAAGTTGCACTACGATGTTTGGTGGACTTTTCATAATAGTTTCGAATTATAGCCTGAAATTGCCTGCTTGTGTCAAGTGAATTCATTTCTGGGCACGCATTCTTTACTTGATCTTGGGAGATTTTTCCGATAGGCATAGTGTAAGTTTTCACAACGGAACAAACTGAAAGGTCGATAGGAGATAATGTCCAACATAGTTTTCTCCGGTAACTCCGATGTTGGTCTGAGACGCAGCAATAATGAAGATGCGTTTGTTGTGCGGCCTGATCTGGGCTTTTTTGCCGTAGCGGATGGCATGGGTGGAGCCGCAGCCGGGGAAGAGGCTAGTCGTATCTTTATTGAAACAGCACAGGAGGTGTTCTCGGATGCATGTAGTGACTCCGAAGAACAAAGTTTCAAGTTGGTTCAAAGGGCCTTTGCTTTGGCCAATGAGAGAATATTAGGTCATGTGAAGAATAATCCTGACCATGAGGGGATGGGCTGCACCGCGGAGCTGATAGCTTTTTCTGGGAATGGTTATGTTTTGGGACATATGGGAGACAGTAGAACTTATCGTTTCAGAAATGGTCGGTTGAAGCAATTGAGTAAGGACCATTCGTTCGTTCAGGATCAAATAGACCAAGGTCTGATCACCCCGGCTGAAGCCAAGAATCACCGGATGAGAAATATTGTTCTCAGGGCTGTTGGTGTTAAAGAGAGCTTGGCGCTTGACCTAATAAGAGGCAAAGCAGTTTCCGGTGATCTGTTCCTTCTTTGTTCAGATGGGCTTACGGACATGGTTGATGATAGTTCTATCGAGGAGGTTTGCTGTTCGAAATCAACCTTATCCCAAAAAACAGACCAATTTATCGAGTTGGCCAAATCTGCCGGGGGTTATGACAACATAACAGTAGCACTTGCCCAGACCCTTTAACCCAATTAAGAAACCATTCTTAAAAAAAGTCTTGCAAAGTCACGTGTAGATCCTCTATTATACTAAGTGATGGCAGAGCGCCTGGAGGAGATATTTCGCCCGAGTAGGCGACCAAGCTGTAGGCAAGGTTGCCTCTTCCGGCTCATCTTCTTTTAAAGGCCGTGACTTTGATCCTACAGCAAGAAGTCCCTGCCATCATTTTTTCTCTCTAGGAGTACTAAAAGGGAAAGCACAACAACAGGGCGGCACTGGTTTTGTCAACCCAAATTACCGGGGCAACCTTAAAATCAGGATTCATCATCCTGTAGGTGTTAATGAGTGTTTTTACCGTTACTACAGAGAGCAATGCTTCCTTACTAAAATCAGTTTCTTCTCGGACGAGGTTTGGATCATACATGTCTGCTTCTGTGTTGATATAGTTTGAAAGCAGCGTGTAGACGAAAAAGTCCATACAACTAAAAAACATCAAGGCCTTGTTGTACGTGGTTGGTTTGTTACGATAGGACTTCAAGGCGTATTCAAACGTATTTCCTGCCATCTGGTCCCCAGCTACTGCATAGGGAAGTTTCGATTCTTCGGGGATATCTTCATAAGTCGATACTCCCGGATAGAAGTTCCCTTTCTTGTTTGTAAAAAAATGCATTTTGGAAGATTCGGCCCCTACCTTGTGAGCTACTGCTTGATGTCCCGTTTCGTGTAAGAATAAATGGGTCGAATAGGCAGCTCCGATGGAAACAATGTCTTTTAACTGGAAGGCTGAAGCAGCCGGCTCTTGCAGAACAAAGCTCAAAAGAATTACGGTAATAAAAGGAAAAACAGGGATGCGGTTTTTATGTTCAGATTTCATGGTAGCTGATCCTCGCAATGCCATTGTACATTTCATCGGCATAGCCGCTTCAAGACTTTAGCTGATCACATATTACGAACAAGAAGTCCCGAATGTCGGGCGCCAAACCATACCCGTGGTTATTGAACTACCGATACAGACAGGATGAGTCTGTTAAACTTGATGGTTTCTTAAAAAGTCAGATTCTGATGGCAAAGTAAAAAGCTCCAAATTCAAGGCGCGCATACTGTCCTCAAGCCACTTCAGTGGCGCTATCTTGAGGAATGAGGCGTGCTTATCGTACGCCGCAGTGACGAAAGATGCAGCGCAACACAGACACGCAGTGAAGCGTAGCGCTAACTTGGACTTTTTGCGAAGCCATCAAGCTTGACTCGCATGAACAGGTGTGGGAAGAAGGGCGTACTTTCTATGATATGATTGTTTTGTTTAAGTTTGATGCATTTTGGGGATACGGGCTATAACATTATGGAGAATACGTTATGAAAGTGCCGCTCTTAGATCTTAAGGCACAGTATGCAGCCATCAAGGATGAGGTGCTTGCTGTGACGAGCGATGTTTATGAGGACCAGCATTTTATCCTGGGCCCACGGGTTAAAAGGCTTGAAAAGGAGATTGCCGACTATTGCCATTGTAAAAATGCGGTTGGTGTATCATCCGGAACTGATGCCTTGCTGATTTCTTTGATGGCCGCGGGTATTGGGCCGGGCGATGAGGTGATTACTACGCCATATACGTTTTTTGCCACGGTAGGTTCTATTGTTCGTGTAGGTGCTATTCCAGTTTTTGTGGATATAGAGCTGGATAACTACAACATAAATCCTGAAGCGATAGAAGAGAAGATAACAAAACGGACCAAGGCTATTATTCCTGTACACCTATATGGCCAATGCTGCGATATGACTTCGATCATGGATCTGGCAAAGACCCATCATCTGATCCTCATTGAAGATGCGGCGCAGGCCATCGGGGCGGAGCACAACGGGCAAAGGGCGGGTTCGCTAGGGGATCTGGGGTGCTTTTCCTTCTTTCCATCAAAAAATCTTGGCGCTTTTGGTGACGGTGGCATGGTTACAACATCTTCAGATAACTTAAATAAAGTCCTAAAGATTATGCGTGCCCACGGTTCCAGTCCCAAGTATTTCCATAAGATGTTGGGTGGAAATTTTCGTTTGGATGCCTTACAAGCTGCTATCATCCTAGTTAAATTGCCGTATCTTGACATATGGACAGCATCACGTCAGACGAATGCCGGAAGATACGTCGACCTTTTTGAGTGGAAAGGTTTAACTGGGTTGATCAAGTTGCCTGAACAAAAGAATGGGCGGCACATTTACAATCAGTTTGTTATCTTTGTTCCGGATCAAAGAGATAAACTTAAAGAGTATTTATACGAGGCCGGCATCGGCACAGAGATCTACTATCCTATTCCGATGCACCTACAACCATGTTTCCAAAACCTGGAAAGCCGGCAGGGTGATTTTCCCAACGCAGAAGCGGCTGCCGAAAGAACGCTGGCTCTTCCGATATATCCTGAGCTGACAGAAAAGCAACAAGTCTATGTAGTAGAAAAGATTGAGGCATTTTACGTTTAATGACAAAAAATGCCCTTGCTTTTTGGCAGGTGTAGGAATAATGTGTAAGATACAAAAGGGGATGTAGCTCAGTTGGGAGAGCGATACGTTCGCAACGTATAGGTCGTGGGTTCGATTCCCTCCATCTCCACCAATAAAAACAAGGGGTTGTGGGCTGTAATGAAAAAAGGGGGGGCATATGAATAAGGCAGGTTTGGTTGAGGCCATGAGAAAGGAAAACGGTCTTACAAGAGATAAGGCTGAACAGGTCGTGGGCATTGTCTTTGAGCAAATGGCTGATGCCCTAACAAGAGGTGAGAGGGTCGAAATCAGGGGGCTTTGTAGCATTTATGTCAAAGATTATGCTGCGTATACAGGCAGAAATCCTAAAACAGGCAAACATGTTTACGTAAAGCCCAAGAAGCTCCCCTTTTTTAAGTGCGGTACAGAATTGAGAAAAAGAGTAGATAGTAGATAAAACAGGGATAGCCGGGGCTGGTAATAACGGCAAAGAATGTTAGAAGAACCCAGGAGCCGTTGATAGAGTGGGGGGTTAAAGGTTTTGATTTAATGCTTACGCCACGAGTCATCCTAACCCAACTCCTTTTCATGGTCATTATTTATGGCAGCAGCAAGTTCGGCAAAAAGCCGTTAATCGTCACAACCATTATTCTGCTTGGTATAACCTTAATGCATCTGTTCTTTCCGGCATTGCTTTTGTTGCAGACAACCATTATCCTTGCCACAGCCGCCATTTGTTATCACAAAATTAGAGAGCAAGAAGTAGGGGCAATCATTACGGCATTTCGAGATATCTTCGACCATCTTACTGGAAAGTAGAAAATGACATCCCAAAAAGCAAAAAGGCGTTCAGCAACGATCACTCGTAAAACCAAAGAGACGGATATCACGTTGGAATTGACTGTTGAAGGGAAGGGTAGTGCAGAGATCTCCACAGGGGTTCCTTTCTTGGATCACATGCTTGTCCTGATGACAGCCCACGGTTTTTTCGATTTAACACTGAATGCAACAGGCGATATTGCAGTAGACGGGCACCACACAGTAGAGGATATAGGAATAGTCCTTGGGGATGCCTTTAACAAGGCATTAGGAACCAAGAAAGGCATAAGGCGATACGGGAAGAGTATTGTGCCTATGGATGAGGCTTTGGCAAGTGTAGTAATAGACTTTTCGAACCGGCCTCTTTTAGTCTATAATGTCGAATTCCGACGACCAAGTACAGGCAGCTTTGACGTTGAACTTGTCGAGGAGTTCTTCAAAGCCTTTGTTGGCAGAAGCAACATAACACTTCATATCAATGTGACGTATGGTGAAAATACGCATCATATTATCGAGGCCGTATATAAGGCTTTTGGTCAGGCATTGGATGAAGCCACTACTGTTGACGCAAGGATTACCGGGGTACGCTCCACAAAAGGTGTATTGTAGGAAGGATATCCAGCATGGTGCTACGTGAAGTCCGGCATAACTTCAGGTCCTTTAGATGGTTTTTTGCTGTTGTGTCTTTTTTTTACCTGGCAGGATGCCAGTTAATGCCGGACTCACAAGTGAACACTTCACAACAAAGAGTTGGCTTAGATACTGTTTTGGTTGTTCCCTTTGAATCGATAGACCGACAGGAGTTCAATACGATCGGTCGTTGTCCTGTATGCAACGCTGTGCTCAACCCAGGACAAATTGAGCCTGGTGCTGATAGCTTCATGACCAAAGAGTTATTAGCCGTTTTGAAAACTGAAACAACGTATACACTTTTCGGACCTGGTATAGCAGAAGGTGTTCGTTCAGAGATAATTTCCGAAGATATCGGGATTTCGCAGCGGCGTCTATTGGTAGAAATGGGCAGAAGGGTGGGCGCAGATGCGGTAATCAGTGGGATCGTATACCGGTTTCGACAGCGTATTGGAACAACCCTGTCAGTAGATTCGCCGGCTTCTGTTGGGTTTGGTATTCATCTGCTCAGAACGAGTGATGGCCGTTTGATATGGGGCAGGCACTTTGATGAAACACAGCGTAGTTTAAGCGAAGATTTATTCAAGCTAGGCGCCTTTGTAAAGAGGGGCGGGGGATGGCTTACTGTCGAGAAACTTGCAGTATACGGCTTGAAAGAACTCATGGCCAGCCTTCCCATTCATAATTGACGACTTCGTAAAAAGTCCATCTGTGGTGTTGAGCTTCATCTTTCGTCATTTCGACGTACGATAAGTACGTCTCATTCCTCAAGAGTTGCGCCTTACGGCTTGAAAACAGTAGCGCGCCTTGCATCTGGAGCTTTTTACTGTGTCGTCTGTTTGTGGACTTTTTACGAGTCCATCATAATTAACGGTTTCTTAAAGGATAGAATGTTAATAATTCCTGCCGTAGATATAAAAATGGGACGCTGTGTTCGGCTTCTGCAAGGGCGAAAAGACTCTGAAACAGTCTTCTCCGACAATCCCTCGGCTATGGCAGCCAGATGGGAATCAGAAGGTGCTGAATTGCTTCACATTGTAGACCTTGACGGGGCCTTTGAAAAGAGCCCTCAAAACATCGAGGTAGTTAAGGGTATTGTTGACAGGGTTGAAATACCTGTTCAGCTTGGGGGCGGAATACGCACAATGGATAGTGTTGCCATGTACCTGGATCTGGGTGTTTCCAGAGTCATCTTGGGAACCGAGGCCATCCAGAATCCAAGCTTTGTGTATGATGCCTGTCAAAGATATCCCGGGAAAATCGTAGTGGGGATTGATGCACGTGACGGTATGGTAGCCATTGACGGATGGACAGAAACAACAAAACGGCAGGCTATTGATGTGGCGGAGGAATTTGAAGGACAGGGTGTTGCTGCCATTGTTTTTACAGACATTAACAAAGACGGTATGCAACGCGGTGTAAATATCGATGCAACTAGGCAACTAGCTCAATCCGTGTCTATTCCAGTTATTGCTTCGGGTGGTGTATCGAGTATTGATGATATCAAGACGCTTTTGCCATTAGAAGAGCTAGGTGTTCAAGGGGTGATAACCGGGCGAGCGTTGTATTCGGGGGAGTTAGATCTTAAACAAGCCATCGAGATCTCACGGGCATAAAGGGCTCGCTCAAAAAGAAGTTTGCAGAATTCTCGCGTTGATGCGGCGTTATGCTTCATTAAGCTTATTCGTTTTATTCTTGACATTTCTTCAGACACGCCTTATTATCATCAGCTTTAAAAAAATTAAAGTCCAAATCAAAAAAGCGGAACTTGCGAGTCCTGAAGTGAATCTGTCTTTATCATGAGGTATCTATATTGGCAGGGCTTATACCAGAAGACAAGATTGACGAAGTACGAAGCGCAGCCAAGATAGTTGACGTTGTTTCACAGCATCTCTCGTTAAAAAAGGCTGGAAGAAATTTTCTTGGCTTGTGTCCATTTCATGCAGAAAAAACCCCTTCCTTTACCGTAAACGAGGAAAAACAGATATTTCATTGTTTTGGTTGTGGACAGGGCGGTAACGTCTTTAGCTTCCTGATGCTCTATCACAATATTGAATTTCCAGAAGCTGTGCGGATGGTTGCCCGGAAGTATGGGATTCACGTAACGACAAAAGGGATGTCACCTGGCCAGAAACGACGTCTGGAGCAAAAGGATGGCCTGTTTAGGATAAACCAACTGGCAGTTGGTTACTTCAAAGACAAGCTCTTAAAAGGCTCTTCGGGTAAGCCGGCGAGAGAATATCTCAGGAAACGCCGGATAACACAAGGAATCATAGAAGAGTTTTCGCTTGGGTATGCGCCTGCGGGGTGGGACAATCTCATAAGGTATTTCTCGTCTATTGGAATATCCCTGGGCGATGTTGAAAAGGCGGGCCTAATCATACCAAAGAAGCAAGGCTATTATGATCGCTTTCGTGCCAGGATCATATTTCCTATAGTCGATATTCGTGAAAAGGTAGTTGGTTTTGGTGGGCGTTGCCTGGATGACAGTCTTCCGAAGTACCTCAACTCACCTGAAACACCTGTTTATCACAAAGGCCGGACGTTGTATGGTCTGTCTGCAGCCAAGCAAGTGTGTCGCCAAAAAGATTCGGTCTTTGTTGTAGAGGGCTATTTTGATTTGCTGGCGCTCAATTGTCACGGAATCCACAATGTTGTGGCTACACTTGGAACTGCTCTTACTAGTGATCATATACGCATTTTGAAGGGTTACGCTGGACAGGTGATCCTGGTCTTTGATTCTGATAAGGCAGGTGTCAAGGCCGCTGAACGGAGCCTTTCTTTGTTTATGGAAGAAAAGGTGGAGGCTCGTATTATGAGTCTTCCAGCCGACAAAGATCCGGATTCCTACCTTCAAGAATCTGGTGGTGAGAAATTTCTGGGGTTGGCAGAACAAGCCCTGCCGATAATGGGGTTTATTATTGAATCTGCTATTAATAGGTACGGCCTTTCCCTTGAAGGCAAGATCAAAATTATCGAAGCACTCAAGGGGCCTCTTGGCTCCATGACAAATAGTGTGGGCAGGGCAGTTTACATCAAGGAATTGTCCAAACGACTTGACATTGATGAGGCTGCAATTTTGGAACGGGTTCGCCATTCATCTCACAAGAAAGACAAGCAAACAGATCCTTCAATTAGACCCGTAGCAAATTCTTTGAAACTGGAAGAAACACTTATAGCTATGGTGCTGCAATCTCCCAATATTTTATCTCGTTTTAATGCAGAACAAGTTATTGAAAGTATGCAGAGCCTAAAATTGAAGGAGATTGGGAAAATGGTCTTGGATAGATACTCGGCAAATCGGCTTTCGGTAGGCGCTGATTTGGTTATGCAAACAGAAGATCCCGGAATCAGAAACTTGATATCTTCTCTTATGGTAATGGACGGATCGTGGGATCAAGATAATTGCCTTAAGATTGTAAGACAATATGAAACTTGTCTTCAAAGACGGCATGAAAAGTTGTTATCTAAGAAGATAAAAGACGCTGAAGAGTCTAATGACGAAGTCTTGTTACATAGACTTCTCACAGAAAAGCAAAAATGCGTACGGGGGCGATTAGGGCTCGCGCAAAAATAAGTTCGCAGAATTGGCGCCCAGATTTGGGTTGGATTTGTCCGATCCGATTGAGCAAAACCACAGGACACGAAGTGTGATATTTCCAAGCCATCAGGCGCAACCTGCAGCGCTATAGCTAGCTATTTCGCTGGTTTTGCGAATGAGGCATCGGGTAAAGATAGCCTGAAACTGAGACGCCAAAATGTGAAGTTATTTTTGCGCAAGCCCTTAGAAGGCCTTGGCCGATAGAATCGCAACTTCTTACACATAAGGAGATCTTAATGCAGAAAAAATCTGAAATCAAGGACCTGAAAAAGCTAATCACAAAAGGGAAAAAGCAAGGCTATATCACTTACGAGGAGCTTAATAATGCATTACCAAAAGGTGATATTTCCGCCGAGCAAATTGATGAGATGATGATGGTCTTTGATGAGCTTGACATCGATATTATCGATGGGAAGAAAATCAAGTTCTTAGGTCAAGAGGCAAAGAAGAAGGGTCCAAAGGCAAAAGCGAAACCCATCCCGCGAGCAGATAGCGATACCTTCGGTCGTGTTACCGATCCGGTAAAAATGTACCTTCGTGAGATGGGAGTGGTCTCACTGTTAAGTCGGGAAGGAGAGGTGGAGATTGCCAAACAGATAGAGGCAGGAGAACAAGAAACATTGATGTTCCTTGTGGAGTCAACAATGGGGACGAAGGCGATTGTCAAGTTGGGCAATGACCTGAAAAACGGTAGAATTCGTCTCAAGGATGTTCTGCGTGACGTAGACGAGGGCGATAGCTATATCGAGGACACGGAACACATAGAAAAGATCTGCAACATAATTGATAGTGTAAAGGCAGTGGAACGGGAATGCGAAGAGTATAGAAGCAAGCTTTTTGATGTCCCATTGAGCCAGGAGAAACGTCGGAAAATCAGACGTCACATTACTCGGAGAAATCGAAAAATCTTTGATTATATTAAGGATTGGAGACTAGAGGCAAAGTGGATAGATTTTGTGGTTGCGGGAATTGAAAAACACTTAAAAGGCTTTAATGTCCTGGAAGATGAGTTTGCTAAGATTGCCTCTCAACTGGGACTTTCGCTAACCCCAGTGCGTCAAGGGTGCCGGGGAAGAACAAAATTTGTCGAAAAATACTGGAAGAAGAGTGGCCTAAAAAAAGCTGGGTTTGCCGGCTTGATGAAACAGGCCGGTGATATTGATAGGGCGATTAAAGAAAGGGAACTCAGGTTAAAAATGACCCGTCAAAGTTTGAAACGGGTTTTATCTAGGATTGCCACAGGTCAACGCAACACTCGTATAGCCAAAGCCAAAATGGTGAGTGCAAACTTGAGATTGGTTGTCAGCATTGCCAAGAAGTATACGAATCGTGGCCTTCAGTTTTTGGACTTGATTCAGGAGGGCAACGGCGGGTTAATGAAGGCTGTGGACAAGTTTGAATATCGAAGGGGCTATAAGTTTAGCACGTATGCTACGTGGTGGATCAGACAAGCCATAACGAGGGCTATTGCAGACCAGGCTAGGACCATCCGAATCCCCGTACATATGATTGAAACCATTAATAAGTTAATCCGCACTTCTCGTTATCTGGTTCAGGAGCTTGGCAGGGAACCCACGCCGGCCGAGATCGCTGAAAAGATGGAGTTTCCGTTGGAGAAGGTACGTAAGGTCTTAAAGATTGCCAAAGAACCTATTTCCCTTGAAACGCCTATTGGTGAAGAGGAAGACAGCCATCTTGGGGACTTTATCGAAGACAAAAAGTTTATGTCACCTTCTGAAGCAGCTATAAGCCTGAATTTGTCTGAACAAACGCGAAAAGCCTTAGCCACCTTGACACCTCGTGAAGAAAAAGTATTGAGGATGCGATTTGGTATTGGAGAAAAAGCTGACCACACACTGGAAGAAGTTGGCAAGGATTTCCATGTAACACGTGAACGCATTAGGCAAATCGAGGCAAAGGCCTTAAGAAAGCTGCGACATCCTACGAGAAGCCGGAAACTAAAACCCTTCTTGGAAATGTAGAAACGGTTTTCATGACGACTTCGTAAGAAGTCCTCAAACAGACGACACAGTAAAAAGCTCCAAGATGCAAGGTGCGCTACTGTTCTCAAGCCGTAAGGCGTAACTCTTGAAGAATGAGACGTACTTATCGTACGTCGCAGTGACGAAAGATGAAGCGCAACGCCGCAGATGGACTTATTACGAAGTCGTCAATTTTCTTGACAACAGAAAGTGTCGAGATTACATTGAATATCCTGGGCCCATAGCTCAGCTGGAAGAGCCACCGGCTCATAACCGGTAGGTCCCTGGTTCGAACCCAGGTGGGCCCACCATCTGTCTTTGTGAATCTAGAGGATAGGATAGAATGGGTACAAACGGTAGGTTTTGAAGTTTTTGAGGGCATTGTATCAGTAGCTTATGAGTACGAAGCGTGCGCAGATATACAGGCAGCAGTATCTCAAGAAGCCGATTTTAGGGGAGGCTTCAGCGTAAAAGGGTGCGGTCCCAAGACCGCACCCTTTTTTTGCTCAAAAATGATGGACTCGTAATTCGATGATCACAATTGACCACGTTCTTGAAGTAATGGAACACATAGCACCAGTGTCTCTTGCAGAGACATGGGACAATCCGGGTCTTCAGGTGGGGCACAGAGAGTGGCTCGTCAATAAGATATGGGTAGCACTTGATCCGACTTACGAAGTCGTGGAAAAAGCCTGTGGCGAAAATGTTAATCTGCTTATTACTCACCATCCTCTGATATTTCACCCTCTTCGAAGACTGGACATGGGAAACAATATTGGAAAGATTATTGAGCTGGCCATTAAGCATAGGGTTGCCATCTTATGTGCTCACACGAACTTAGATAGTGCAAGCGGCGGGCTAAACGACATGTTTGCTGAAAGGCTTGGTCTAGAATGTGTTACTGTGCTTAGCCCTAAGGGCGATGACCAATTTAAATTAGTTGTCTATGTGCCTAAGGAATACGAGGACAAAGTTCTCGATGCCATTTTTGAATCAGGAGCCGGCAAAGCTGAAAGGTATTCTTCAGTATCCTTTCGTACGGAAGGGATAGGAACTTTCAGGGCTGGTGTCGATGCCAACCCTTTTTTGGGACGTAGAGGTGAATTTACGCAGGTGCCGGAATTTCGCATCGAAGTATTGGTAGCAAGGAAAGATTTGTCGCAAGTTACAATGGCATTAACTGCGGTCCACCCCTACGAAGAAGTGGTTTATGACGTTTATGCCATTAGCGGGAAGGGGTCAGGAGATGGGTTGGGACGTATAGGTGAGCTTGATGAAGGGATATCTCTTGGTAGGTTTTCGGAAAGAATCAAGCGGATATTTGGGTTATCAACCGTAAAGGTGGCGGGAAACCTAGAACATAGTGTTAAGCGTATTGCTGTTTGTACTGGGAGTGGTAGGGGATTGTTGGGAGATTTTCTTTCCTCTGATGCAGAAGTCTTAGTAAGTGGTGACCTTGGTTATCACGATGGACAACGTGTTGTCAATGCAGGTAAAGGGCTCATTGACATTGGACATTTTGCTTCAGAACATCTAGTGGTTAGAGGACTTGTTAAACGTTTAAAAGAAACCCTCTCAGCAAAAGAGTATTTGGTTGAGGTTGCGTCGTATCAAGATGAATGTGATTGCTTTCAATATGTTTAAACGAGGAAATCTTTTTTTGGGGGAGGTATTGTGAGGGAACAGATCGAATTATTAGCGAACATTCAACAAAAGGATAACACCTTAAAACAGTTAAGGGAGCAGATATTTCAAGTACCACTTCGGATTGAAGAAAAGGAAAATAGGGTTAGAGAGTTAGCTGAATACTTGGAAACAGACAAGAACAGGATTGAAGAGACCCAGAAATTGCAGCGCCAGTATGAGGCGGAAGTGGATGACGGCAGTGAACGGATAAAGAAAAGTAAAGGAAGACTTCTATCCATCAAAAACAATAAAGAATATCAGGCTGTTTTGAAAGAAATTGAGGAAATTAAAAATGAAAATGCCCAACGGGAAGATAAGATATTGGCGTTTATGGAAGAGCAAGAGAGGTTAAAGCAAGCTCTAAATGAGCAGGCCAATGAACTTACAAATATGCGGGAAACGTTTGAAACAGAAAAAACGGCTATCCAAGCAGAACTGAAGGAGGCAGAAAAACGGCTTTGGAAGGAAGAAGCGCAAAGGCGGGAGATGGCAAAAGCCGTAGGCACTGATGTGCTCAGAACGTATGAGCATCTCAAAACAAGAATAGGTTGCCCTGTTGTGGTCCTTGCAAAAAAGACAACGTGTACTGGGTGCAACTTGAATATCCCCCCACAGATGTATAATGAATTACAGAAAAGGGACTCCCTAAGGTTTTGTCCTAACTGTAATCGTATTATTTATTGGGAAGACGGAAATGGGATATCGGGCTAGTTTTCATTCAAAAAGAGTCTGTTTTAACAACCTTTGGGTCTCGAAAGGTTTAATATTGTCAGAGTAGACCAAGCGATCGCTCGTGCTATCGTATAGTGCGGGAGGAAAGTCCGAGCTCCATAGGGCAGGGTGCTCCGTAACACGGAGTCGTGGTGACGCGAAGGAAAGTGCCACAGAAAACATACCGCCTCGTAACACTGGCCATGGGGTTAGTTTGCGAGGTAAGGGTGAAAAGGTGCGGTAAGAGCGCACCAGTTCCTTGGGTGACCGGGGAAGCTAGGCAAACCCCACCTGGAGCAAGACCAAATAGGGAAGCGCTTGAAGATGGCCCATCTGAGCTTTCGGGTTGGTTGCAAGAGGTATTGTGCAAACAATGCCCTAAGATGAATGATCGTTATTCCGTAAAGGGTGACCAATACGGAAGACAGAACTCGGCTTATGGTCTACTCTGACATATAAAAGGTACTACATGAGCCAAAAAACTGCACGGGTACAACAGGTTCTTGGGTTTGTAGAAAAAGCTAATCTTTTTTCGCAAGAGTTTCTCAAGCTCTGCATTTATCTGTGTGAGAGCGAGACGGTTCGAGAGACATTTACGAAGAAGCTATATGCACAGATGGTTTCAAGCTCCAAGCTGTTGGAAGATTTTTTGGACTTGCACGGAGCGAAAAATAATTCAGAATGGTACTTCTACCGAGAATTGGTTTCAAGCGTCAGAAACCTGGCGGAAGCCAGCTACTCTCAAAAACATATCTATATCAGTCTGCCTTTCTACCACCTTGCAGATACCGACAGAATTGAAGAAGCAGGCTACGTTACTCACAAGTTTCTCGTAAGCTCATTGCGGAATATCTGTTCGAAGGCACTTAAAGAAGCCTCTCGCTTAGATATATCGATGCCTGCGGAGCGCCTTGTTTGGGATGATTTCCCCGGTATATCCTCCGACAACCACCTTGAAGCAAATATAGACGATGAAAACTTAAAGGAAGAACAAAAGCACGTCGTTAAAATCACTACCGAATTCTTGCACATTTCAACGGAGTTTGAAATGCACAGTTTCTACCAACACTACAGCCCGGAAGAGATTGGAAAAATTGTTCCTGGTTGCTTTAATGAAGAAGAAGTTCGAAGATTTGAAATGGCTATACACAGTCTTCAGTCTTCTTTTGACACTTATGTAAATAGGACCGGGTTGCAGCTACGAAAGCTTAAGCTGAAGAACTTGCGTGGTTATATTTCTGTGGTGTTACACCTTTTGGAGCTTACGAGAAGACTTCTGCATTATTATGAGCGTCATCTTTATGAAGTTGGTTATAAGAGCGTTTGCATTAAAGTACGTGATGAACTGGCTAGAGCTGTAAGTCCGGAAAAAGTGCTGGATTGTATTGTCAATTATGGCCTCTATTACGTTAGTCGTTTGTTGGCATCGGGTCGGGAGTTTGCTCAAGAGTTGTTGGATGAAAATATTGAGCGTGGGACTATAGTAGCCAGCATACCCCAAAAAATGGGTTTTCACGCCCGCCCGAGCCTGTTGGTGGCCAAAATAGTTCAACACTTTGGAGGTCAGGTAGAACTGTGCGTTGGCTACGATCGTTTTGATGCAAGAAGTGTTCTTGATCTCCAATGGGCTGGAGGAAAAATCCAGAAGGATGATATCCAAGAAGTAGTATTTCAAGGAGATATGCGAGCCTTGAAAGACATCCGGATTTTGGCCAGTGTAAATTATGGGGAAGACTCTATGGGCAAGGGGATATCATTGCCGAAGGAGTTGTTCTATTTAAAATAATTTCTCATTATTTCACTTGTATCTTTTCAAGGCGAAAGCCGCGTTCTCATAGGATTATAGTGAGCAAATTGGATAGAGTCGCCGCCATCATTGTTGCAGCCGGTATGGGTGTACGGATGGGAGGGGAGAAAAAAAAACAATATCATATATTGGCATATCGTCCCGTGCTAGCACATACCCTGTTGTTATTCGACAAGTGTGATCTTATAGAAGAGATATTCTTGGTGATTTCCGAAGACGACTATAATTTATGCCATCAACAGGTAATTGATCCCTTTAAAGTTTTTAAGCCACTCCACGTAACGTTCGGAGGAAATACGAGGCAAGAATCGGTACTTAATGGTTTGATGGCAACCGAGGGAAGGTTTGGTGTTGTTGCCATTCATGATGGTGTTCGACCCCTGGTCAGAATAGATAAAGTTTCCGAGTGTGTTCAAATAGCAAGAAAGTACGGGGGGTGTATTCTGGCCGAACCAGCAACTGATACGATAAAGACCATAGATGAACAGGGGAATATAGTAGCCACAATGAAACGTAAGATGATTCGCATGGCTCAAACACCACAGGTATTCCATTATGATCTCATTTTAGATGCCCATTTGTTTGCTCAAGAACAAGGCTACGCCGGCACTGACGATGCAGAGTTGGTGGAGATACGTGGGAAAAGAGTAAGGACAATACCGGGGTCACGCGAAAACATCAAGATTACTACCCCTGAGGATTTAAGGATAGCTCACATATTTTTAGAAAACATGGAAAATGCCAAGGCTGATCTCCCGAGCAAAACAACAGCCGACCGAGGTCCCAGTTCATAGAAGGTTTGATCTTGAAGGTATGCCTCCTCCCCCTCATTACAGATATCATGGGGATTTTCTCGCATAGTATCCACAACTCGGTGCCAGCTCCTGGTATCGTTCAAACGAGGAAGCTCGAATCAAAGCGATTCCCAATAGGTGTTGACTGCAAGATAGATCTCGGTGGCCAAAGCATGAGGGGAGATCGTTTCCGTGTCCAGGAAGGTATTCTTTGTCTTTCGATCTTTAATTGCCATGTTGTTCTCTTATAGTACGGGCTTTAAATCCCATATATCCCTAGC
>MAVP01000030.1 GCA_001751075.1 Desulfobacterales bacterium S7086C20
TTCAGCCTTCAGTCTTCAACCTTCAGCTCAATGGGAACGTGTTCCGATTGTGGCTATGACAGCCCATGCAATGAAAGGTGATCGCGAGAAGTGTCTCGAAGCAGGGATGGACGATTATATTTCAAAGCCGGTCAAAAGAGAGCGTATGTTTGAGATGCTTGAGAAGTGGGTTCTGAACAAACGAGCCTTATGAATCTTCACTCCTCGAATCTTGAGAAAGTCCTCCGAGAAGTCACATTCCCACATATAGTGTAGGTCCCCTGGGGACCAAAAACACAACTCTCTGCAATTCATCACGATTATGGCCCGACTAAAACTCTCTGTCATTGATCTGTATCCGACAAATTAAATCTTAGCATATAGATGTCATCATTCCCGGACTGGCGGGGTATTCTCTTGGAGATACAGATATTTTTTATAGATCCTCACCCAAAAAAACCGATTTCTCTGCCAAATTGTTCTATCATTATTTGCCTTTCGCCAAATCTTTGAACAAACAGATCTGCAATAACGAAATCCTAGAAAGCAGTGCCTAATAAGGTTTCTGATTGAATCGGTGGGCCGTGGGATTTTGTTTTTATCGAGGATGAAACGGAAGTTTCCAATTCAGAGTACTTATTGAGAAGATCCTATATTTTCATCCAATATCCTATGTGAGCCCGAGAAATGCCCTGGGATTATAGTCTGTCAGCCTATCCATTTCGCCCTCGGTAAACCTCACCCTGCACCAGAAGATCTTCTTTGAATACTGTGAAAACCACCTCAAGTATGATGCCTCTGTCCAAAGATATCTTCCCATATACCAGTCTGTGCCATAGAGCACCCTGTCTTGGACCTTTGGTGTTTGCAGCATCCGCTTTATACCCTTGAAATATCTCCTCGGCATAACCCACATCTCGATATCATATGAGATATCCGTATACACATTCGGATAATCGATGATCAGTTGCATAATCTTCGGTTGCCATGATGACCCGGTACGATCATTATGGGCCAGGTTCAAGGTAAGTGTCGGAAACTCTCTTAATACCTCGCCCCAGTATTTCGGGTCGGCAAGATAGTAGAATTCTGAAAGCCCGGGTATGCCACCATTTTCGCAATGCGTTGTAATGGGGACATTTTTTTGAACACAATACTCATATATGGGATAAAGTCTTTTGTCATCAGGGGTAAATCCCATGACAGGGTAGATCTTTACCCCTCGAAATACGCCACCATTCAAGGCATCTCTTACCAAATCTACAACATTTTCTCTATTCGGGTCCGCTGCAATAAAGGGAAGCATGCGAATTCGATTGTACTGTCTGTTTATAGATTCAACGGCTTTAAGTGTTTCTGCCATTTGATCTTCAAATCTCTTTGTGCCGCCTCTAAATTTTTTGCAATAGGCCATATCCATCATAAGGGGCGTTGAAATGTCTATACCGGCCTCATCCATTTCAGAGACCAGTTTCTGTGCAATTTCAAAGATAGACATATCAACAACGCCAAGCCAGTCTTTCAGTTTGAAATCTCCAGGCAGCATATGTTGAAGGAATCTGCGGATCAGTTTGTGAATGGGATTCTTGATATCCAGCAAGAAGCGCTTGCGGAACTCCAGCGGAACACAATCGAGGCTAAAGATATGGCAATGGCAGTTTATCTTCATTCGTAACTACCCAGCTATTTAGGTTGAAGACTGAAGGCTGAAGTATTTCAACCATCTTGCAACGCTCAAATCAAGCCATTCAAAACCTTCTACTCAGGTATTTAGGTTGAAGGCTGTGAAGGCCAATTATTCATTGTCAGCCTTCCTACACCTTCAGTCTTCAGTCTAAACACCTAATTTTGTATGATCACGCATGATTTGTCCCTATTAGCCTTCCACCTTCAGTCTATCCACCTGAGTTACCTTCATTCTAAATAATCATACCGACACTCGGCAACAGCTCTTGGAGCACATAGTGTCTATACCTCCAGGCTGCACGGATGAAAAGACAACCATTGCAATCATCCACTGTCCCACCTCGAGAAAAGTGATAAACGATGCGGGCAGACCGCCATGCCTTTTCAGAATAGCTTACAGCCTTATCAAAGTCCGTCGCTTCAAACAATTCATCCGACGATATGGCATCCTGCCACAACTTGATACGTTCATCCAGTGGGGCTTCTTGCTTCACAATATTGCGTATCCTATCTGAGATCGTATCCCAAGACACAGCTCCATCCGGATCCCCGTGAGAAGAATTGTTCTCTACAAGCTCTCCAAAAAAGCGGTGAAGTCCAACGCATGCCTCCATATAGTCTTCTACATTGTTCCGCTTTACTGTCTCACCGCTCTCATGCGTGTACTCCCAGTTCAAATAGGGCCGATCAGGATATGTCGCAACTGCCCCATGGCCTACGGGAATAGTCTCTGCGAGCCCTCCGACCACCCTTGTTTTAAAGGTTTCAAACTTCGTTTTGATATAGTTGAATATGGATGAAGACTCCACATTTACCTTAATCGAATTGCTCTCCACCCTGTTCCACTGCCTGCTAAGCCCAACAAATCCATAATGAGAAAAGGTATCTGCATATACGTGTGCGCTGATCCCTCCAAGATGCAGCCCAAAAGCCTCGGACTTAAGGCTAAGAGCATAGTCAAGTATCCGCCTTGCGGCAGGGTTGTCCTTGCGACAGACCATTTTCTCCACAAACGTATTTGCCCCATCATTATTTCCGGGAAGAAAATGAAAAGGAACCCACACCTTCCACTGATCTCCTGGGATGGTGTTTTGATAATCTATGGGCCGATGCGATGTCATGGTAGGAATAATCCCCCTTTCATCTTCAAGGACAATCACCTCATCTTCCAGGGCATCGTCTACAAACTGAGACGCATGAGCGATAATTTCCGCCGCTTCTGCCTTTATCCCGGCAGCACGGGCCAAGGCGTAAACCGCATAAAAGTGCATATCAAGTTGCATGGCTACCTCTCTGTTTCGCCCGGTAATTTTGCCTTTGACATAACCGACCACCCAATGCTAAATTCTATCCGTGCGGTCAGATATTAGCACCTTAACGATTTATTTCTTGTATTTTATTTCAGAATTTTCATGAGAGATAAAATTGCTTTTGTTTTTTTTAGAATATCGAATATCGATTACATGAATGTCGAATGTCGAAGGAATAGTTAAACTCTTGAATGTTTCGGCATTAAATGCCGAGAATTATTCCCTAAATAATCGAAATAAAACGATGTCTAAGGAAAAAACATTTGATCTAGAGGATCGTTTAATAAATTTTGCTGTTCGGATCATCCGCATAGCAGAATCTTTACCAAAATCAAAAGTTGGCAAACATATTGCCGGCCAAATCATTCGTAGCGGCACATCACCTGCTCCCAATTATGGTGAAGCTCAAAGCGCTGAATCGAGATCTGATTTTATCCATAAGATGAAAATATGTCTTAAAGAATTACGTGAAACTCGAATATGGCTCTTAATGATCATAAAAGTGAATCTCATAGAGCCTACATCTAAGCTTGAGCCCTTGATCGACGAAAACAACCAGCTGATTTCGATATTTGTCTCCAGCATTAAAACAGCTAATCAAAAGAAGAAAAAAACTTCATGATTCGATATTCATGTAATCGATATTCGATATTCGCTGTTTTCGACCGAATAACCTTTTTGGTTCCGGCTCGTCCGGTGAAAAAACAATCGGAATTAAAGATCAGAACTTGGTGAATATACTTATATTAGGCATATTCGCTTGTCAATCGAACTCCCATTTCAGTGGTCACTGAAAGATGAACTGCATCGAGATTTTGCGAAATACGCCAAGACAAATTGTCGTGATACTCGGCTTGAGCATGTCTGTCCTTGTTTCTCTCAGCACGAATCTACAGGCTGAGGATGCCGGGGCTATGGTGAAAGCGGCAGTAGATTACTACCGTGGCAACGCCTCCTTTTCCGTCGTGGATATGACTGTTCATCGTCTCAACTGGGAGCGAACCATGAGCATCAAGGCCTGGACCAAAGGACGGGAAACAAGCCTTTTCTTCATAACCGCCCCGCCAAAGGACAAAGGCAACGGCACGCTTAAGAGAGGCCATAAGATGTGGACTTATAATCCCAAGGTCAACCGGGTTATAAAGCTTCCGCCCTCGATGATGTCCCAGTCCTGGATGGGATCGGATTTCTCCAACAACGACCTAGCCAAATCCGATACCATCCTTAAGGATTATACGCACACGATTGAAGCAACTAAAACAGACGGCCCAATGAAGGTTTACATAGTAAAATCCATCCCGAAACCGAGGGCACCCGTCGTGTGGGGCATGCAGAGGCTGACAATAAGAGAGGACCATATTCTCCTGGGACAGGAATTCTATGATGAAGACCTAAAGCTGGTAAAGTCGATGACAAGCGCGCAGATACAAATGCTGGGAGGCCGACTCTTCCCAAAGGTGTGGAAGATGCAAAAGGCCGACAAGGCCGACTCCTATACGCTTTTAGAATATCGAGAACTTGAATTTAAAGAGGACCTGCCGGATCATCTCTTCACACAAAGTTCACTAAGGGCTCGTGCAAGGACAAGTTTGCAGAGTTGGCGCTCAGATTTGGTTCAGATTTGGCCGATCCAATTGAGCAAAACCACAGACATAGCAAGCTATTTCGAGGATTTTGCGAATGAGGCATCGGTCAAAGATGGGCTGAAGCTGAGATGCCAAAATGTGAAGTTGTTTTTGCGCGAGCCCTAAGAACTCTCAGGAGGTAGAAAAAACCTTTGTCCGTGGATGTTAAAATGGCCTGGAGGAATGTATGGCGAAACCCAAGACGCTCCATCCTCACTATCTTGGCTATCGCATTTGCCACGACTACCCTTATTTTCATGTTGTCATGGCAGTTTGGTTCCTATGAGACCATGATAAACTCTGCCGTCAAGCTCCACACCGGACATCTACAGATAGAGGCAAAGGAATACCGGGACAAAAAGAATATCCGCCTGACGGTAAATAGCCCAAAGGCCGTGGGCCGTGTATTGGAAAATACTCCGGGTGTGGCGGCCTATACATTTCGGGCCAATGCCTTTTCCATGGTCTCTTCCGAAAAACGAACCTATGGGGCACTTGTAAGCGGGATTGATCCTCTCCGCGAAGCAAGCGTTTCATCCCTGAAGGATTTGATCCGCAAGGGAAGCTATCTTTCCGCAGATGACACGAATCAAGCCATGGTGGGAAGACTCCTAGCCAAGAACTTGCAGGTAGATCTAGGTGATGAGTTAGTTCTGCTCGGCCAGGGCCGCGATGGCTCCATTGCAGCCACGGTGGTCGAGGTAAAGGGCATTTTTTCTTCCGGGCAAGATGAGTTTGACCGGCAAACCATCCACATCCCTCTTTTGTTTTTTCAACAAGTCTACACTATGGCCGGAACTGTTCACAACGTAGTGGTTTTTGGCGAATCCCTCGATCATGTTCCCCAAATAAAAAGAAGCGTTAAGACGGTCCTCAAGAACCAAAGCGACATGAACGGGCTTTCAGTCCTGGATTGGACCGAACTCATGCCGGGTTTGATAGAAGCAATAAAAATGGATCTTGTCAGTGGATTTGTCTTCTATATTATTTTGATCATTGTGGTGGCCTTCAGTATCCTGAACACCTTCCTGATGGCGATCTTTGAACGAACGAGAGAGTTTGGAGTCCTTATGGCCATAGGGACCACCCCTGGACGTCTAACAAAGTGCTTATTGCTCGAATCAGCAAGCATTACCATGCTGGGCATTCTCGTTGGCATTGTCGCGGGAAGCCTAATCACATGGTATTTTCAAGTTCATGGAATAGTAATCTCCGGCACATCTGAATTGTTGCGTCAATATGGACTCCCTGAACGTATATACCCACAGCTTTCTTGCCTTTCTGTGTCCATAGGAGCAGGTATAGTGTCGATCATAACACTTCTGACCGCATTATATCCGTCCTTTAGGGTAAAGCGTCTTCGCCCGGTAGAGGCAATGTTGGCCGTGTAAATATCCGGGTCCACAGGGCCAGGCTTTTCATGCTGAAGTAAAATCGACTTTTTTGCTAAACCGACAACCTGAGTTACTAACAATCCTATTATGTATTTCAAGCTGGCATGGCGAAATATCTGGCGAGCTCCTAGACGGACAGCGGTTATTCTAATCGCAGTCATTATCGGGGTGTGGAGCATGGCCTTTTTGGGCGCCTTGATGCGGGGTATCTCCGATCAGATGGTAAGAAACGGCATTGCCACCCTTACCGGACATATACAGATTCACCACAAGGGATATAGAAGTGACCCGGTTATTGAAAATAATATGGCTAAACCAAGTGTTATAGAAAAGGTCATGAGAGATGTCCTTCCGGCGGATGCGCTTTGGACCTCCAGAGTCAGGGTCAACGCCGTTGCCAGTAATGCCCGCCACTCCAGTGGTCTTACCCTCGTAGGAATCCACCCATTAAGCGAGGCCAGGATCTCGTTCATCGGTGAGGCGATCAGTCAGGGACGCTATCTTAAGCCAAATGATGTACTTGGTATTGTCATAGGCAAGGTTTTGGCGGAAGATTTTGAAACAGAATTGGGAAAAAAGCTGGTCCTTATGTCACAAGATAAAGATCAGGAGATAGCTTCCAGGGCCTTTCGCATCGTTGGAATCTTTACAGCGGAAATGGAGGCCACCGAGAAGCGATTCGCCTTTGTAACTATATCTGCGGCGCAAGAGATGCTGGGGCTCAACAAGGAAATCTCCGAGATCTCGATAAAACTTTCTTCCTACAAGGAGGCTAATACCGTGGCTTATGGCCTTCGTAGCGCACTTTGGTCCAGCGATTATGAAATCCATACATGGCAAGAGCTTTTGCCACTGGTTACAGCGGTCTTAGGTATGTATGACGGATTTATCTTCTTGTGGTTTCTGGTTGTATTTATCGCCATGGGCTTCGGCATTGTAAATACCACGCTTATGGCCGTATTTGAAAGAATGCGAGAGTTCGGCCTTCTTAAGGCCTTGGGCATGAAACCGTGGTGGATCGTAAGGCAGGTGCTCACGGAATCCTTTTTTCTTCTGGTTATCGGTATAATCATCGGAAACGGTATAGGCCTTTGGACTGTTTCTGCCCTATCATCAAACGGTATTGATCTTTCTTCACTGGCGAAAGGAATGGAATTTGTCGGTATGTCGCACATAATCTATCCGGCATTTTACGCAAAAGATATGATCACAGCCAATCTCGTAGTATTTGTCTTGGGGCTTTTGGTAAGCCTTTACCCTGCTATCAAAGCCGCCAGATTCACCCCCCTGCAGGCGATGACGCATACGTAGGGGGTTGGAGGGCGGTTGGGAGCAAAATATGTACATCGTAGAGTGCAAGAACATCACAAAAACCTATCAGCAAGGAAATGTTGCGGTTCAAGCCGTAAGAGGCATAAGCCTCTTAATAACAAAGGGAAGCTTTGTCGCCTTGGCTGGTCCCTCGGGGTCAGGCAAGACGACTATCCTTAATATCATTGGTGGCCTGGACTCACCTGATGCCGGTGAGGTTATTTTAGATGGAAACTACCTGAGCAAAATGAACCAGTCTGAGTTGGCAAACCTCCGTTTGCATAAGGTGGGTTTTGTATTCCAGGCGTATAATCTAATTCCGGTCTTGTCCGCTTTGGAAAACGTTGAATATGTCATGCTCTTGCAGGGCGTGGATACAATTGAGCGTCAAGATCGGGCCAAAGCTATTCTGGATGATGTTGGACTCGAAGGAAAATACTCCCGACGTCCGGCAGAGCTTTCCGGTGGACAACAACAGAGGGTGGCTGTCGCCCGGGCCCTTGTATCAAACCCATCAATAGTTTTGGCGGATGAGCCCACAGCCAACCTCGATTCAGGCACCGGCCTTGCCTTATTGAAGATCATGAAAGAGATGAATGAGAAAAGGAATGTTACCTTTCTCTTTTCCACCCATGACCATATGGTTATGGATCACGCCCGCCGACTGATTCAGATAAGAGACGGCCAGGTCGCAGACGACCAGGGGGAAGAGAATACGGATGCTTCGTAATATCCCAGAAATAACCCTAATGTTGCATAAAAAACATGTCAGAATGTCTACAAAAGCAATTCTGGTATTTCTTTGAGGTCTTTTCGAGCGATTCTGTGGAATTCACCATGAATGACATCCGGAAAACGTGGAAAAATAGCCATGTTTCTTACCCTTCGGGAAAGCCGATGATACCACATCTCCTGCGTTGCCAAGGGTTCGGCGTAGTTTACTACAGCCTCGCCCTTGGACACCTTGGATCTGTAGTATCCTCGACTTTTGCAACGTTAGGGGTCATTCTCCTACTCCAACTATTAATCTGCCCTATCCTCTCCGCCAAGGTTGGCGCACAGACATCAGAAGGCCTTCCAGAGCAGCAAAAACACCGGGAATCCAACAACGGATCTCAAACCATTGCTCCACGGCATAAAAAGTTTAAGACCGAATTGGGCGGGCATCTCAAGGTTCATGGTTCCGCCTCGTGGCCCGATGATGAGTCCTTTTATCACAACGTCGGCACAGGTGCCTATTATGACGCCGGCGCAGAAGCCAGGCTAAAGGGTCAGATCTTTATAGGCGATTCCGTATATCTTGACGCTCATTATGAAGCCATTGTCTACGGGGGAGATACCAGGAAAAAGACAAGTAAGTTAAAGAGGCTGTTTCCTGGGATTTTCAATGACAACACGACGCTTACTAGTCCAGTTGACGATAAACGACGCTTTATGGATTTAACGAGCACCCTTGAGGAGAATAACGACAGCACTGTCTATCATCGCCTAGACAGGCTTTCTTTGACCTTTACACAAGAGCAGTATGTCGCACGCATCGGCAGGCAAGCAGTAACCTGGGGTAACGGACTTCTTTTTAACCCCATGGATCTGTTTAACCCTTTTTCGCCAACCGAGATTGAGCGAGACTACAAGCTGGGCGACGACATAGTCTATGTCCAATATTCTCAGGATATGTTCTCTGACCTCCAGTTCCTCTGTATACCAAGGCGCAACTCATCAAATGGTAATCTCGAAGCTGATAAAAGCTCCCTTGCCGGAAAAGTCCACTTTTCCGTGAACACCACAGAGCTTGATATCATGGCTGCCAGACATTACGAAGACGAAGTGATCGGCATCGGAAGCAGTGGATATCTTGGCAATGCCGCCTGGCGCATCGACACAACCTGGACCTTCCTCAAGGGTGATAACGACTACCTGTCGTTAATCGCCAATGTAGATTATTCCTGGGTCTTGTGGGGCAAGAACCTCTATGGATTTGTCGAGTTTTTCTTAAATGGCCTTGGCGATGATGACTATACACAATCATTTGCCAATGCGGCAGTTTCTCAACGGCTGGCCAGGGGAGAGTTGTTTACCCTGGGACGAAGTTACCTTAGTGGCCATATCAGGGCAGAGCTTCATCCCTTGTTCAATCTCTTTCTTACGGTAATCAACAACATGGAGGATCCCTCGGGTATACTTCAACCTCGAGCCACCTGGGATATCATTCAGGATATTCAGATGACATTCGGCGGTAACTTGTTCTATGGGAAGAAAGGTTCAGAATATGGTGGTTATAAGCTTCCGGGCACAAATCTGATTAACAAACCTTCAGACAGTCTGTTCTTGTGGCTCACCTATTTTTTTTAGTTTCCGTCCAACCCCCAGCATTCTATGGTTCATAAAGCCATAGTCGCCCTCGCCTTTGTGGGGAGAAAAGTCGGTATAGATCTTGATTTTCCGAAAACCGATCTCTTTCATTAGCATCTCAAGGCCCTGCGGTTCATAAAGATGAATGCCGTAGCTACAATCTCGTATGATCCCGTCTTTCTTACTCAGGACCATCTCCCGGGCACACAGGCTATCACCTTCTATCGAGCGTTCCCGGCATACAACGATATCTTGGCCGATCTCATGCCATGCCCTTGGATTGAAAGATTCCTTAACCCTTGTCCCATTAGCAACATCCACGACAAACCAACCACCTGAACACAATACACGCTTTGCCTCTGTCAGGATTTGCCTGTCCGCATCGCGTTCTCCGATATAGCCCAGGGAATTTCCCATAATAATGACATGGTCAAAGCTCTCGGAGGCAAGCCCTGTGCTTCTGGCATCTGCCTGAATAAGCTCGATTGGGTAGTTATGATCGGCCGCCTTCGCCCTGGCACAATCTAGGAGATAACCGGAATAGTCAAGCAGGGTACATTTGTTAAAGCCGCGGGCACATAATTCCAGACTGTGACGCCCATGACCACCGCATAAATCGAGAATGCTGTTTTTAACTTTGATTGAGAGGAGTTTGCAGATAAGATCGACTTCACGACTGGTAATGTCCGGATCACACACGGAACGGGCGTCCGTAAGAAGATAGATCTCATCGAACATGGTTTTCCACCAGTCGGTGCTTATCCTAATCTTCATAATCCCCAACGTTGCATAAAAAAATACAGCTACCTGAAACAAAACAATCCGTCTGATGCAATAATGGCCGGTGATCCACCCCAGGGTTGCAATCGAGCGATTTCAAGCTCTTCTTCCTCAATCTTTACAATGCCGTCCAGCTCGCCTTCAAGCCACATCTTCTCCAAGCTCAAGCAGTCCGACCACAGGTCAGCACAGTAGTCCTTAAGAGCCGCGAGCTGGTTGTTCGTAACTATACGCGGACGCAAGGCAATCTTTATGGGACCAAGCAAGTAGGTAAACCTGTGCTCCAGGGTCATCTCTTTTTGCATCTCAATCACTTCGAGCACATCCCCAAAGGGCATGCCAAGGATGGTCTCGTTTATCTGGTCTACAACCTCTCCAGGATCAGTGTTTGCCCTAAGGACGGCTAAAGGCTGAACGCCTCCACCGCTTCCAACATTTGTCGGCACCCCGCCATAACGGCTCAAGAACCCGAATAGTCCACTAGGACCCACGAGACAGCGAAAGTCCGTCTGTACCCGCTCGAGTGCAAGCTCTCCCTTTTCAAGATCAAGCACAGGGATATCCTCGGCCCACAACTCCAGTGGGATCTTCTCCTGTACGATATAGTTTCCCTTTTTAAAGGCCAAGTCTATCGCTTCATCAACATCACAATTGACCTTTCCAACGCAAACCCCTTTGCCGGAATACCCTCTTTCAGGCTTGAGTACGAGGTCATCCCAGTTTAAACGGGTCCACTCTATCAGATCATCGATCTCCTCTCCCTTCGGGCCTTGAGTACTACGCGGGTAAAACTGGCGGGTCCATGGAGTCCGCTCAACAATATCTTTATGAAAGCGGTTGCCATTAGGGCCTCCTAATACTTCAAACATGCTCTTTACGTTTATCGGCTCAGTGCCGCGGGGATTTATCACTCTGCCTTCTCTAACAGCCTGCAGAAGCGGAGTAAGGTTTTGCTTGCGGTGAAGACTAAGGAGCACATCGGTATTAAAATCCATAAAGATGATGGAAACGGGTAGACCCTTCCAACACACTGTACCGCTTTTAAGCTCCAATTCATGAGGCGCCATCAATGCCCCGGACACACCTTGCACACTATCAAGCCGCTTAGCGAGGTTCTGGTTTTCCGTAACACTTTCCAGTGTCTCTTCTTCGGCCACCACGGCAACAAGACTCCCATTTCCGGCCATGGCTTTGTGGGCCTTAAGGAGCATTGCGACAAATCCGTCTATGGGAAACAATAAGGGATCATCGAAATCAACATCCACACCGATAGAACGTATTCTATTTAGTCTTTCCCATACCGCTTTCCCAATGATTTGGGTAATGCGTTGATAGTCCCACCCACCTGGGCTTCCCAGATTCCATTCAGAGTGATATCCAATAAAGCCTTTCAATTATTTTCCTCCTTCTCAAGTCTTCTTTCAATAAGGTGAAACGGCAACTCCCCTCCTTCCAGCAATAGCCTATGAAACTGATCGAGGGTCATCCTGTTAGTATATTTCCTTCTTAGCCGCATGATCTCATAGCGACCAAGGGTGTAACATAACTGATATCCCGGATTCAATCTGAAACGCTCAACCTGGCCTTCGGCCTCCTTCCGGGAAAACCCAGCCGTTGCAAGTAGTTCTATAGCAATTCCCTTTGCAAGTCTACCAGTATTTAATCCCACATCGACTTGACATCGCGCGGCCCGCCAGAGTCTTCGCTTGAGATCTACCAAACGTTCGATAGGATTTTTGACATAGCCATACTCGCCAAGAAGTGATTCGGTATAATAGGCCCAACCTTCATAGAAAAGGGGCGATTCAATTTGCCGCCGCACGGGGTTTTTCAATGACCTTCGAACAGAGTCCAATAGATGATGGCCAGGAACGGTTTCGTGGGCGGCAAGAAACTTGTACTCACGATGAAGCCTCTTTCTAAGATCCCTTCCTGCTTCCAAGTCTTTGCCTTGATCGGAAGTAGTGATATAGAAAAGATCCTCTTCGCTGCAATCAGCACTAAACGCCGCACTGAAAGAGGCAGAACCTCGAACCGAGCTAAGATAGAGTGGTGTTTCAACGACCTTTAGCCGCCGGCCTGAATCAGGGCTACCAAGGCCGCGCTGTGCAAAAAAGGAGGTCAACCTATCTGCTTCCTCTTTGTACAAGGACAAGGTGTCCAAATCGCTAACTTCTGTTGGATTATACCCATGATACAATTCTTGCCAGGTCCTATTTGGATCAATGCTTGGATCAATCTCTGACTGAACCTTTTTCAGATCTTCAAGGCAGTCCCGCCATTCCTGCCGTCCAATCTGAAAGACTTCCTCAAGATCCCTTGCGGAAAGGAAATGATCCTTTACCGTAGTCTCAAGTGTCGAGATAACCTGAAATTGATTGTTTGGAATAGGAGCTAGACCGTGCAATCTCTTTTCTAAAGAGATTAAAGGAAAGAGAATCTTACCGAGATCTGTTACTAGGCCGGAACCCGTCTTTTCGCCTGACAACCACCTGCCGATCTGTTCAATATAGGCCTTACAATCACCAATCATCGCAAGGCTTGCCTGCATATATCCCTCAGGTATGGTGTCGATGTTTTCTCCAGCCTGCGAAAAGAGCTTTGGCATGGCATTAAGGCGGGCAGATGTCCTTTCCATCCGCTCTTCCTTTCCCGAAGCAGGCTTTGTCAAGGCATGGTCAAGACCAATAAATGCAATCTTCAGATAGAGCAAAGGATTATAACGCCACGAGGCCTTTGTCTCAAACTCTATTAGGATACCGGCAATGTTGGCCTTGAGCATTTCAAGGTCAATAACGCTTTCCAGGTCTTTTTCATGACGGGAGACAATATCACATCTTTTTTGAAACTCTTTCAACTGAAAGCGAGATTCCTCTATGCCGTCAGGAGAAAGATCATCGAGTCGGTCATAATACAGGCTCGCAGCCTGCGCCCTTGGCATGAAATGAAATTCGTCACTTGCACACATAACGGGAAAGCGCCTGGCAGTATAGTCGAAATATTCATCAACAAGTTTTAAAAGGGTATCTTTCATTGTGAGCGTTCACAGGTTCTGGGTTTCGGGTTCAGGTGTTCCAGCAACAAACCGATTAGAATATCGAATATCGATTACATGAATATTGAATGTCGAAGGAATAGTTGTAAGCGTATACGGGTTCAATCATTCACAGTTTATGTGAATGTTAAAAAGGTTAACGAAAAAAGCTCAACCTTGAACCTATTAACACTTACACGTTTACAAATGAAGTACGGTGATGAGAATCCAGCCTTTGAACTTCTGAACCTTTGAACCCGTAAACGGTCACATCCCATTTAATGATGCTGAAACTGTGTCAAAGACTTCATTTACCGTTATTGCCTTCATGCACTTGGGATCAGTACAGCTCGTATTTCTGTGATTATAAGCAGAAAGGCACGGGCTACAAGAAAGCCCTGCAAAGAAGCATGTGGTATTTGGTCCAAAGGGGGCGTAAAGCTCGGGGGTTTCCGGCCCGAAAAGGACAATATTCTTAATAGGGGTAAGGACGGCAAAATGGGCGGGACCGCTATCTGGCGTCACTAATACATCGGCAAGATTTAGGAGATCCATAAGATCTTTAAACGAACTATGGCCTGTAAAATCTATACACTGCTCAGGGCCTACCTGATCAAGGATCGTTGCTGCTGCATGCGATGCCTCTTTGAGTCCCAGCAAGATGACGGCAACATCGAAGCACTCCATAATCTTTTCGGCCAGTCTCACATAGTTTTCAACAGGCCAGGCACGTATCGGCAATAGTTCGCCGGCGCTGGGATTAAAGAGGACCAGGTGTTTGGCACTAAGTGCAACCGGGTTTATGTCGGCCAAGCGCTTCCGCAAGATCTCAAGGTCCTTCTCGGATGACTTGTAGCACGGTCGCACTAGGTCCTTTCCAGAAATCTTCTCTTTTACCAGTGGATGCTCACCCTGTCGCTCAATAGCCTTCACCAAGGCCAGGAAGTTTTTTACCATATGCTGGTGGCAGTTATAAAAGACTTTGTGGGTCATAAAACTTCCGCGATAGAGCCCCTCTTCATGATATTTTCCATAACCTGCTCGTACGCCAATTCCAGAAAGACCACTTATCAGCGATGAAAAACGAGAAAAGAGTTCCATGTCAAAAACCACATCGATATTCTCTTCACGAATCGCCTTAAGGGCCTTAAAGGTAGTAATTATAAAACGTAGCGGGCCTTCGACATCAATGGTAATCACACGCCCGCGGGGGATAACATCGAGGACATCGACTGAAAAACGGTTTTGTCTGAAGGTCAGAAAATAAAGCTTTGCCCCAGGGTATTGGCTCAGCACATACCTCATGGCAGGATAGGCAAGTATGGCACTTCCCATCTCAGAAAGCTCTATAAAGAGGAACTTGACCGGTAATTTCCCCTTGCCGGATCGAGGCTTCGCATCACTTTGGAAACGCTTTACAAGCCTGCGCCCCAGAGAGAGGAAAAAACAGGCGGGGATTCCAACCCATCTGTCAATGACTCTAATCAGGTGAAGATTCATGTCTGCTAGTTAGTGCCCATCCATAAACGGCGCCTTTCGGCCCATGCCTGCGTTCTCGCTTCTTTGCAATCCTCGACGTAGCCTTGCTACGCCTGCGGTTGCAAAATCGTTTCGGCCTTGTCCTTGGTCAAAAATCACCATTTATGGACAGGCACTAGTCAAAGAGGACTCGTGAAATGTCGTTATAGAATACAAAAACCATTAAGAGGATAAGGACAAAGATGCCGACTTGTTGTGCCATTTCTCGCATTTTAAGGTTCACGGGCCGTCCGCTTACGGCTTCAATCAAGAAAAAGACAAGATGTCCGCCATCCAGCACGGGGATAGGCAGTAAGTTTAGGATACCAAGGTTGACACTTAAAAGGGCTATGAAAAAGATGAATTCTGTTATACCGGCCCTGGCATGTTCACCTGCTAGCTGGGCAATCATTATCGGGCCGCCAAGTGTCTTGACTGACAGACTACCGGAGATGATTTTCCCAACAGACAATACGGTAAGTTCGATAATCCGCCAGGTCTGTACTACCCCTTCACCCAAGGCCTCAATAGGATTGAGTTGCTCCACACTAAAGGCGCCGGAAGCGGTTATCCCTATAACGAACTTGTCTACTTTTTCGCCGAATATATTCTTGGACTCAACCTGTTTGGGAGTAACATCAAAAGACATAATGTGATTATCTCGCAGAAGTTCGATCTTCAGCCGTTGTCCGCTCTTGTCTCCAATTAGCTCTGCCATTTCCTCCCAGTTTGTTACAGAAACCCCATCCACGGAAATAACCTGATCACCAGCTTTGACTCCTGCTTTGTCTGCAGGCATACCTTCTTGCACAGTGCCGACTTCAGCCTTCATGATAGGAAGGCCGGAAACCTGAAAAAAACCAAAAAATATTACCACTGACAAAAGGAGATTAAAGGCCGGACCGGCCAAGACAATCACGATTCGCTTAAAAACGCTTTTGTGAGAAAAGGACAGATGGATCATCGACTCGTCAATCTCTGAATCCGGGGCTTCTCCCATCATCTTCACGTATCCCCCGAGGGGGATTGCCGAAATCCTATAATCGGTCATGCCAAATTTCTTCCCTAGGATTCTTGGCCCGAACCCCAGAGAAAACTTCTCCACACCAACGCCCATGGCTTTTGCCAAGAGAAAATGACCGAATTCATGCACAAAAATAAGAATGCCTAAAACAACGATAAGCGAAATGATGCTGGTACTCATATAGTTTCCTCAGCCCTTCGTATGGCCCAATCGTCTGCCCACAAAATATCTGAAAGCTCTGGATCAGATACCGGCTCGTGTTTGTCCAGCGCTTCTCGAACAATCTTGGGAATGTAACTAAAGTTCACCCGGCGGTTAAGAAAGGCTCGTACTGCCACTTCGTTTGCAGCGTTCAGCACAACCGGATAGGTTCCTCCAAGCTTGCACGCCTCAAAAGCAAGAGACAAACAGGGAAACCTTGCCAGGTCAGGTTCTTGAAAGTTTAGGGCTCCAAGTTTACAAAAATCGGGTGATGACACTCCTAAGGCAAGCCGGTCAGGATAGCTCAGGGCATAGGCAATTGGAACCCTCATATCGGGCAGCCCCAGTTGGGCTATAATAGAACCATCATGGTAGACAACCATGGAATGAATCACGCTTTCCGGATGAACAACCACTTTAATACGTTCCAAGGGTACGTCAAAAAGCCATTTTGCCTCTATGACCTCAAGGCCCTTATTCATAAGCGTTGCCGAATCTATAGTAATCTTGGGCCCCATATCCCATGTGGGATGACAAAGAGCCGACTCTGCGGTAATCTCACTAATGTCCTCGTCGGACCTTTCCAAAAACGGCCCACCGGAAGCAGTAAGGATTATTTGCCTTACATCCTTTTTTCGATGTCCTTGAAGGCATTGAAAAATCGCGCTGTGCTCGCTGTCTATCGGGATGATCGCCACCCCTTTGTCGCGTGCTGTCTGTGTCAAGAGCTTCCCGGCCATGACAAGACTCTCTTTGTTTGCAAGAGCAACGGGGTTGCCGTTTTTTATGGCCTCCAGTGTAGGCAGCAGTCCTGCGGAACCCACCATGGCAGAAACGACAAGATCTACCGCATCTAGGGTTGCTGCCATTATATACCCCTCTGTTCCAGAGAGGATCTCTAAACTCTTTCTAAGTGGAAACCGCTTTTTAACCTCCTTGGCCAAATTGCCATCCAGCACCACCGCAACTTCAGGAGAAAACCGCTTTATCTGCTCGCACAATAAGTCCACATTTCGACCACCTGCCAGTGCAACAACGGCAAATTGATCCGGAAACTGCTCCACAACCCGCAAAACATTCCTGCCGATAGAACCTGTAGAACCTAATATGGAAAGTCGTTTCATGCTCCCAAAAAGGATGGACTCGTAAAAAGTCCACAAACAGACGACACAGTAAAAAGATCCAGATGCAAGGCGCGCAAAGATTGAGGAATGAGGCGTACTTATCGTACGTCGCAGTGACGAAAGATGAAGCGCAACGCCGCAGATGGACTTTTTACGAAGTCGTCAAAAAGAACGTCTTAAAATAGTAAAGCACTGGAGTTGCAAAAATTAAACCATCGATGCGATCGAGTACCCCGCCATGTCCCGGAAGAAGCCCTCCGGAATCTTTTTGATCTACTGATCTCTTCAGCATAGATTCAAACAGATCGCCAATCTGCCCAAAAATCCCCATGAATATTACCAAACCTATGACCACAGGCCAAGAAAGTTCTGAAAGCCAGCTTGCCTTAAACCAGACACCAATCAAAACATTGGCGATGAGCCCTCCACACGCCCCTTCCACTGTCTTCCCGGGGCTTATTGCCGGACAAAGTTTGTGACGCCCGATAGCGCTTCCAATGTAGTAGGCTGCCGTATCCCCGGCAAAGACCACGGTAAGCAAGAAAAAAGTCCAAACAATTCCCCTATCCCAGCCCCGGATTAGGACTAAATGGCCGAGCAAAAAAGGTATATAAACAAAACCTGTAACCAGTATAGACAACAGCGATGCCTTTGAGCCGTGCAATTCACAGCCACCGAGGCAGATAAAGGCCGCCGAAAAAAAAGCCGGCACCAAGACAACCATGCCGGCCTGAATATCATAGTTATAAAAAGACGCAACAGCACTCAGACAAAGGACTACCCCAAGCGCCTTTAGGCCAACCAGGCCCTTGAAACCCTTGCGAAAAAAGAAAGCATAGTATTCTAGAAGGCCTAAGACTGATGCCAGGCCAACTAAAAAGGCAAAGCCGAGCTTTCCACCTTTCATTATCACCAGGACTAAGAGAGGAATTGCCACCGCAGAAGTCAACACGCGTTTTATGTGTGTAGCACCCACAACCCCGGCCCCGGATTTTGCCTCAGTTCCGCTTCGCTCATAATCGGCATAACGGCTTGACAGACTCGTATAGATATGTCTCTAGCATCATAGTAAGAGTCAAGAGCAGACCCCTTATGCACCAGTCAACCCAAATCTTCGCTCCCGTTTCTGATAATCAGAAAGGATTTGTATGAATTCTTCTCTTCTAAAGTCCGGCCACAATGTTTTCGTAACAAAGATCTCACTATATGCAATCTGCCAAAGCAAAAAATTGCTGACCCGCATCTCACCGCTCGTCCGAATCAAAACGTCCGGATCCGGCATATTATGAGTATAAAGATTACTAGAAAGAAGCTCTTCTGTTATTTCATCAGGTTCAAGTTGCCCCTCCTTGACCTGATTGGCAATACGCCTGGCAGCCCTTACGAGTTCATGGCGACTACCATAGCTTAAAGCCAGGTTTAAGATCATTCCTTGGTTTTGTCGGGTTGCATCCATGACTTCGCTCAGTACATCAAGAACATCGTAGGGGAGCTTCTTGATATCCCCAATTGCATTCAAGCAAATCGAATTTTCCATCATCTCGGACAATTCCGACTTCAGGAAGTTTTTCAGTAGTTTCATGAGGGCTGCGACTTCCATGGAAGGGCGTTTCCAGTTCTCAGTAGAAAACGCATAAAGGGTCAAAACCTTAACCCCTACCTCACGACTTACTTGCACAATATCCCGAACGGACTCGGTTCCTTCCCTATGACCTCTAATTCGATTAAGGGCGCGTTTCTTGGCCCAGCGGCCATTTCCGTCCATGATGATGGCAACGTGTTTGGGAAGGGATTCGGGAGTTAGGGAAAAATTGCTAGAATTCAAGGATCTCTTTCTCTTTTCCCTGGTAGACCTTATTAATTAATTCGATATGTTCATCTGTAATCTTTTGGATATGCTCTTCTGCCTTAAAAAAATCATCCTCAGCAATCTCTCCGTCCTTTTTCATGCTCTTTAGAAAATCATTGGCATCTCGGCGGATATTACGAACTGATACCTTGAAATCTTCAGTAATCTTGCCCACTTGTTTTACTAACTCTTTTCGGCGATCTTCAGTAAGAGGTGGTATGGCAATACGTATCACATTTCCGTCATTCATTGGGGTAAGCCCCAACTCAGACTTAAGTATCTCCTTTTCGATATCTTTGATAACCGTTTTGTCCCATGGTTGAATGAGAACAAGTCTGCTCTCTGGAATAGATAAAGAGGCCATTTGTTGCAATGGCGTGGTAGTACCGTAATAATTCACCCGAATATTCTCGAACAATGCAAGCGAAGCCCGCCCCGTTCTGACCTTCTGAAACTCACTCTTAAGGCTCTCGATGGCTGTATCCATCCTCTCCTTTGTGTCGTCGTAAACTGAATCAATCACCGTCTGAGGCCTCCGTTATACAGGTTCCCACATCTTCACCACAAACCGCCCGCATAAGGTTTCCTTTCACCTTCAAGTTAAAGACAATTAAAGGAAGCTTGTTCTCCATAGCCAAGGAAATGGCAGTTGAATCCATCACTTTCAGCTGGCGTTTCAGCACATCAAGATAGCTAAGATGTTTAAGCTTCTTTGCATTCTTGTTAACCACAGGATCCGCATCATAAACCCCGTCGACCTTTGTACCCTTCATGAGGACCTCTGCACGAACCTCCTGGGCCCTGAGTGCTGCCGCTGTATCTGTAGTAAAATATGGATTTCCCGTGCCTGCAGCGAGAATCACGGCTCGCCCCTTTTCTAGATGACGAATCGCCCTCCTCATGATGTAAGGTTCGGCTATGGCAGACATCTCAATAGCCGTCTGCACCCTGGTCTCAATACCTTTTTTTTCAAGGGCATCTTGAAGGGCAATACTATTAATAACTGTGGCCAACATTCCAATGTGATCAGCCGATGCCCGATCCATGCCGTATGAGGAAGCAGCTAACCCTCGAAAAATATTTCCTCCCCCAATAACCAGAGCAAGCTGTACGCCAAGATCGTAAACCGATCGTAACTCCTCGGAAAGGTAATCCAACATCTCAGGACTTATGCCAAAACCTCGCTCACCCATCAAGGCTTCCCCACTGAGCTTCACCATAACTCTCTTATATTGAGGCATCGGCATATTGGTCACTCGCTTCTTTTTATTCTCCTCCCAATTGATAGCGAACAAATCGCCTCACAGAAATGCTTTCGCCGGTTTTTGTAACCATCTCATGCAACAAGTCTTTTATTGTAATATCTGTATTCTTGACGTAGACCTGCTCCATTAGACACACTTCTTTATAGAATTTATCCATCTTACCTTGCATGATTTTGTCGAGAATCTTTTCTGGTTTTCCCATGTCAAGGGCTTGTTGTCGATAGATCTCTTCTTCCCGCTTAACGACCTCTTCGCTGATATCTTCTCTTTCAATGCCCAAGGGTTTCGTTGCAGCAATATGCATAGCTAAATTTCTGGCGAACTCTTTAAACTCGTCTGTCTTCGCTACAAAATCGGTCTCGCAGTTTACCTCCACAAGAACGCCAAGTTTTCCACCAGCGTGAATGTACGAGTTTACTACACCTTCAGAGGTCTCCCGGCCGGCACGCTTTAAGGCCGTAGCCAAACCTTTCTTGCGCAACAAGTCCACAGCCTTTTCAATATCTCCATCAGCCTCTTGTAAAGCTTCCTTACAATCTAAAATACCAGCATTGGTTCTGGCACGAAGTTCCTTAACCATTTGCGCATTAATCTCAGCCATTATCCCCCCTCTTTTACATCCGTTGCGTCTGCACCCGAATCATCAGTGGCTTTGGGGTTCCTCCTGATAATCTCAACAACAGGCCCTTGAACACCATCAGATGTCACCCCTGTTTCCGTGGCCTCTGCCTCTACTTCCTCTTGTTCTTCAACCTCTTTGTCCGCCTCGGCTCTAAGCCTTTCTTCCATACGCTGACGACCTTCAATACATGCATCAGCTATTCTTGAACTCATCAGTCGGATAGCCCGGATGGCATCATCGTTACCTGGAATAATATAGTCTATTTCGTCAGGATCACAATTACTATCCACAATAGCAACCACAGGAATATCGAGCCGTCTTGCTTCACGTACGGCAATACTTTCATTTTTACAATCAACGACAAATACGGCCCCGGGAAGTTTCTTCATGTGCCGAATGCCACCCAGGGTATTGTCAAGTTTCACCCTTTCCTTTCCCAGTTGCACTTGTTCCTTCTTCAGAAAACGGCTGATGCTCCCGTCGGTAGTAATTTCCAAAAGATAATTAAGTCTGTCAATGCTCTTTTTTACGGTTTGAAAGTTTGTAAGCATACCTCCTAACCACCGATTATGTACATAAAACATCTCGCACCGGTTACTCTCTTCGTAGATAGAATCTCGGGCCTGTTTCTTGGTGCCGACAAAAAGAACCGATTCACCACTGGCTACGGTTTCTACAATAAAGTTATAGGCGCTCTTAAACATCCTCACTGTCTGCTGAAGATCAATGATATAGATTCCGTTACGAGCACCAAAGATATAACGCTTCATCTTCGGATTCCACCGCCTAGTCTGGTGACCAAAATGAACACCTGCCTCCAGCAATTCCTTCATGGTAACATAAGACATTTCTTCCCTCCTTGCATCTTGGTTAAAAGGGTTCGCCACGAAATAAGTTTCTCAAGCTTGAGAAGGATTTTGGGTTGTATTCAAGGCGCTCTGGCTGGAACATACCGAGGTATGTGACCAACCGAACAACGCAGAAGACGGCCCAAAAGACCAGCAAGATGCGACAGTTATTGAGTGACGAGCCCTAAGCCTCCACCCCCATCTTCCCCACTCTTCACATTAAGGCCATTAGAATCTAAAAGCACCCAAAAGCCTAAAAGCACCCAAAAGAAGGTCAAGGGGTGTGCGAATTACGAAATTTCCTTATTTAACACAGAACTGAGATGTTTACAACAGATTTTTTTAGCTGAGGAATATTTGGTTGGTAGGAAGATAAGGATTGCGGCTTTCGCCTTGGAAAGATGCAAGACTGAAGGCTGAAGGCTGAAGTAATCTGACAGACTTCAGCCTTCAATCTACTCACCTTATTAAGCACATCAGTTCTTATAATGATAGAACTTATCCGGGGTCTTGGTAACGATAAAGTCT
>MAVP01000031.1 GCA_001751075.1 Desulfobacterales bacterium S7086C20
ACCTTGACGGTTGAAGGTCTTTGAGGTTTCGGCGGACAGGATGGCTACAGCTTTCTGTCGCAGTGCTCCACCCATAGATGGATGTCACTGACGGCTCTGGCAAGAGTGCCTGACCCTGTCCGTCCGACCTCTCCAATTATGGCTCCAAGGTACTCTGATCCTCGGACATCCGGGAGATCTTGTCATACCAGCTTGCCAAAATCGGGCATTATGGGCAGGGTTTACCACCGGCTACGCCGAGCTTCAAATGTCTAAGACTGTGATCGTTCAGCCCGGTTCACTAAGATTCAAAAAAACCGGCTTGGATCGGAACGGGGGAGTGTTGTCTCAAAAAAAGGTGACAACATAGCTTGATCTTTTCCTGGTACTCTTGCCAGAAGCTATATTATGGAAAAATAACAGCTTACGTTCGGTTATCTATCAAGAACAGGGAAAACTGTCAAGTTCGGGGGTAAGGGCTGTCATTTGTGCTGGTTTCAGAAGAAAATGTAACAAGGTATGTGAATTGTGTAGGCCTGGTACCTATTTTTCTTCATTTGACTATTGAAAAAGACTTAAACTCTATGTAACTTGTGCCTATCCACAAACTCTTAGACTCCGACGGAGTATCTGCATGCCGGTGTCCTTGCAGAAATCAAAGTTTTCCGGATGGAGTAAGCCCTTAGGGGGTGAATATGAAGGTAGATGAAGGTCACATTGGCCGGGTTTTTGTGATTCGACTCGAAGACGGTGATACCATTCCGGATTGCATTGAAGGTTTTGCAAAAGAAAGGGGGGTTTCCGTCGGCCACGTCATTTTGATTGGAGGAATTGGGAAAGGCCGGATTGTAGTTGGACCCCGAGATTCCAACGAAAAGCCATTGAATCCTATCCTTTTGCCCGTAGACGGCGCCCACGAGGTAGTTGGTGTCGGTGTGCTCGCACCGGCAGAAGACGGTAAACCAGTACTTCACATCCATGCTGCGCTCGGACGGGCGGGACATACAATGACCGGATGCTTGAGACCAGGTGTCACAACTTGGCTTGTGGGGGAAGTGATCCTCTATGAGATCGTAGGTGTGACGGCTGCTCGCGTCATGGACAAGGAAAGCGGGCTTGCACTGCTAGAACCTGGCGCTATCGCTACTACTGGCTTGACAGACTCGTAATTTTAACAACGCGTCTTGAGTACTATTATTGCCTACAACACGGAATAAGGTTTTTTTATCGGCAGACAAGATCTATGAGTTGTTCAAGAATGCGCGCCGTAGCTCCCCATATGACATTGTTCTCGTAAGAGAATATGTGCTGTGCCGAGTCTTGCTCCATGGAATTTCCCCGAGAGGTCTCGCTACAGTGTTCTTTGACAAGTGCGTCAAATGGTATGGGGATTAGTTGAGAAATTTCGTCTATATTGACGCGAAACTCATACGGATGGGGGATAATTCCTACAAAGGGTGTAATAACAAAACGGGTTGTGAGCGTGGGGGTATCGTCTAGTTGTCCCAGTATGGTTACATCACTGGGATCAAGGCCGATTTCTTCGCTGCATTCACGTAATGCTGTATAAAGGAGATCTGAATCGTCAGGTTCAACAGTTCCTCCCGGAAAAGAGATTTCTCCTTTATGGTATTCAACCTTGTCCGACCTTTCTATGAAAAGAATGTAGCGCTTTCCTTCGTTTTGAAATAAAGGGAGCAATACGGCAGACGGTACCAGATTTCCATCCTTAATCTTTCTGCACTTTCTGGCTGCCAGGGCTTTGCCGATTCGCTTTTCCATGAGAATATTATATTTCCAATAAACTTCTATTTGAAAGGCTTTTTTGTTTGCTAAACCAAAAAGGAGGGATTTTTGAAACGATACGACTTTAAGTACATTATATATGCTCTGTCGTTGGGGTTCGTCGCGCTTCTTGCAGCATGTATTTCCAGGGTAGAACGTCCCGTTACAGCTGAAAAGGCCTTGGTGAAGCTTCAATCTTCCGAATTTCCGGATTTTTCTGACGATATGTCTTACGAGTCTTTACGGGCTGCAATCAATCAAAGCTTAGCCTATCTGGGCCGTCTGAATCCTTCTGTGCCTCTTCGTTTTGGGCCGGACCTGTTCACTGCCGCCCATCTCATTGATTCGACAAAGGCCTTTTCTGGTCTAATAGGACGGTCTCTTTCCCCCGAGGAATTGAGGGAAGCCATTGAGAACTCATTTTGGGTCTATAAATCAATCGGTCGTAATAGGGACCCTAACGTGTTGTTTACAGGCTATTACGAACCGATCCTTCAAGGTAGCCTAAAAGAGTCCACAGAATATCCATATCCAATATACAGACGGCCTGACGATTGGGTAAGCGTTGATCTGAGACTTTTTAATCCGAAGTACGGGTCGGATCGCATTGTTGGCCGGCATGTTGATCGGACTGTAATTCCGTATTTCTCAAGAGAAGATATTGACTCCAGAGGACAACTTGACGAGAAAGATTGTGAGCTTCTTTGGGTGTCAGATCAAATGGATCTGTTCTTCCTCCAGATCCAGGGTTCCGGTCAGGTCATACTGGAAGATGGCGCCGTACTACATGTCAACTATGACTGTAACAATGGTCACGCCTATCGGAGTATTGGTAAATTGCTAATAGACGAAGGAAAGATTTCCTGGGAGGAAATGTCTGCTCAGCGAATACGTTCGTACCTAAAGAGTCATCCTCATGAGATTGAGCGTATTTTCAATTACAATGAAAGCTATGTGTTTTTTAGGCTTGTTGATGATGGGCCATTGGGAGCCATTGAGGTGCCATTGACCCCGGGTCGTTCTGTTGCTACTGATCTTGACCTTTTCCCGGAAGGGGCTTTGGCATTTATTCAAACTGAAAAACCTGTTACAAGTGTAGATGGTACGATCGAATCCTGGGAAGGTTTTAGCCGATTTGTCCTGAACCAGGACACTGGTGGGGCGATTAATGGGCCAGGCAGGGTGGACCTTTTTTGGGGAAACGGTCAATATGCCCGTGTTGCGGCAGGCCACATGAAACACGGGGGGACACTTTATTTTCTTGTGCAAAAGGAAGTGAAAAAATAGGATAAGTATGTTATTGACTCCACATTCCTGACAGAAATGGAACAGTGTTATGAGCCTATTATCATCAACAGTATCTTTGTCACGTTATAGGGTTGACGGCGGGATTGACGCGCCTATTATCGAAACATTGGCCGGCCGACTGAAACGACACACTATTTCTGAAATAGATGATGTTTCAGAAAAGGTGGTAGGCTGGACTTCCTTTGATGCTCCGTTTAAGCCAAACTTTGAAGGTTCTTCCTTCGTTATCGGAGACTACTTTGTTTTTTCACTTAGGATAGACAAGAAGAACCTTCCTCCTAAGCTCATAAAGAAGTATTGTGCTATAGAGGAGGCCAAACGCCTTAAAGAGAGCGGGCGGCAATATTTGTCCGGAAACGAAAAAGAGATGATCGAAGATCATGTCATCAATGTCCTTAGTCTACGCATTCCGGCGGCACCTAATATTTATGATGTAATATGGAGCTATGAAGAATCTGTGTTGTGGTTTTTTTCAACCCTCAAGGCTGCCAACGAAGAATTGGAAGCCTTGTTTTTGAAAACATTCAAGATCCCTGTCATCAGGCTCTTCCCATATACAATAGCCGATCTAGCGCTGGGGCTTTCCGATGGGGAGCGTGATATTTTACACAATCTTTCCGCCACAAGCTTTTTGGAGTGATAAATGCTGGATGTCTCTGTTTCATATAATCGTTACAAGTTTATAGGCTATGAGTTCCTTACATGGCTATGGTTTGTTGTCGAGAAAGATCAGGTCAGGATAAGAAAGCTCCATGAAGAGTTATTATCTCTTGATATTGGAAATCGCATCGTACTTGAAAACAGACAAAGGGATGCTGTGGAAACGGTTACTATTAAGGGGGACGACGCAGGTCTTGAGGAAGGCCTTTTGGCTCTGAGGAAAGGCGCTGTCGTTTCAGAGATAAACCTTGCTTATAAGAGTGGTGAGCAGGAATGGAGTTTTACACTGAAAGCGGAAAGCTTTCATATGACAAGTCTAAAATGTCCGTCTGCCGGCTCAGTGGAAACTGAAGAAGATGTGGAGGGGGCTGTTCTGGAGAAGATATATCTTTGTGGCAAGGCCACTCAATTAACGGACAGTCTTTTTGAGTCTTTCATGAAATTGAGACTCTCGGGGGAGTGGAGCAAAAAGGTCGTTCCACTTGTAAGGGAGTGGATACATGCGTGAGAATGTGATCACAAAAGAGCGCCAGAGGTTATGTACGGATTTTATAGTCAGATTCTAGTTGTGGATCTGACAGATCAGGGGTTTGCTGTTGAAACTGTAGATGAGGAGATCCTTCAAGCCTTTCTTGGGGGGAAAGGCCTCGGTTCCTATCTTCTTTCCGAATTCAACCCGCCGCAAATAGATCCTTTCAGCCCGGAAAATCATGTCGTTTTTGCTACAGGACCTGCCTGCGGGAGCTTTGTTTGGGGTTCGTCCAGGTACGGTGTTTTTACCAAGTCTCCTCAAACAGGCCTTTATTCTGAATCATATTCAGGCGGGCGGGTACCTGAAGCTATAGATGCCACCGGATATGATGCTCTCATTATCAAGGGGAGAAGTCCGGTTCCTACAGTGCTGGCAATTCGTCCAGGCGAGGTTGTTTTCCACGAAGCCGGCGATATTTGGGGGATGGACACCTACCAGGCCGAAGATGAGGTCATAAGAAGATTTGCCGGCAGTGCATCGGGGAAAGCCAAAAAAGGCGCCATAGTTATAGGACCGGCAGGGGAAAACCATGTATGCTTTTCAGTCATAGAAAATGACTACTGGCGATCTGCCGGGCGGACCGGTGTGGGATGTGTCCTGGGAAGTAAACGGCTTAAGGCCATCTTGTTTCAGGGAGACTGCAGCCGAAAACTAGCCGACAGAAAGGCTATAAGTGTGTTTTCAAAAGGCCTAGCCAAAGAAGCAAAAGATAATGCCCAGGTGGCAGCCTACAAGAACAAGGGCACGCCGATGATGGTTAAAATTATGAATGAGGCTGGAGGATTTCCTACACGGTACTGGTCGGAAGGCATTTATGACAAGTGGCAATCTATCAGTTCCGATGCCCTTCACAAGCAGTGTGACGTGAGGCCAAGGGCCTGTCTTAAGTGCTTTATGGCCTGTGGTCGTTTGAGCACAGTAAAATGCGGACGTCATGCCGGCCTCAAGATTGAAGGTCCTGAATATGAGACAATTTATGCCTTCGGCGGGCTTTGCGCCATAGATAGCATTGAAGAGATTATGTATCTGAACGATATATGTGACCGCTTGGGCATGGATACTATCAGTGCGGGCAATCTTTGCGGGCTTGCTATCGAGGCGGTTCGCCGGGGGAAGATTGACTACGATCTTGATTACGGAGACGTGGATGCAATTGCAGGGCTTCTAAAAGAGATTGCCTACCGAAGAGGGATAGGGGATCTATTGGCACGAGGTATTAGGATTGCTGCCGGGCAGTGGGAGCTCGAAGAGATTGCCGTCCATGTAAAAGGCCTGGAACCCGCGGGCTATGATCCAAGGGTTTTAAAAGGAGTTGGCTTGGGGTATGCCACTTCCGACCGTGGCGCATGCCATCTCAGGGCTACCTTTTACAAACCTGAGCTTTCGGGGATGATTGATCCTGATGCCATCGAGGGCAAAGCAGCCCTCTTTGTTGATTTTGAGGATCGCCTTACACTGTTTGACACCTTGATTCTTTGTCGTTTCTATCGAGATCTTTATCCCTGGGAATCGTTATGTGAGGTGGTGGAGGGACTTACAGGGTTAAGGGTTAATACGGTTGACCTAAAGGCTATCAGCTCCAGGATTTCTGATACAATTCGCGATTTTAACATTCAAGAAGGCTTGAGACCGGAAGATGATCGGCTTCCGGAGCGGCTTTTAAAGAATGCCCTAAAGGGAGGGCATCGCATAACAGAAGGTGAGTTGGAAAAGATGGTTTCCGAATACTATCATTTGAGGGGTTGGGATGATCGGGGCTACCCGCAATAGGTAACATCTCAAAAAATCCTAGCGCTATGCCGGGCAAACGTGTCTTTTTTTTGAAGGCAATATCAATCATGTCCGTGGAGCGTGGCCGGATATTTTGTGATTGGCCAAGCACGTGTCAAGCTCATAAAGACATTTGGGTCAATCACAATATCCGGCCACTGCGGGAGTCCTAAATAGACAAAGATACCGCCTTCAAAAAAAAGACACGTTTGCCCTAGGTTATTGAGAACTTACCTCAATAGGTGTTAATTATCCAAAATAGCCCGCATTTTTTCGGAAAGCTGTTTTATTGAAAAAGGTCTTTGGATGAAACCATTACGTCCATGTTCGAGTATCTGTCTGGCATCACGATCAAGAGTATATCCGCTTGAAATCAAGATCCCGACACCCGGGTTGAGTTCTCTTATTGTTTTATAGACTTTCATGCAACTGTCCTGGTCAGGCATCATCAGCCCTAAAATGACTAATGCAATTGAATTCTTATTCTTTTTGTATATTTCTATGGCTTCTAGGCCCGTTTTGGCAGTTAAGACCCTATATCCTATGGCCTTGAGCATTTGCTGACCTATATTGAGAATCATATCCTCATCATCTGCAAGAAGCACGCATTCAGCCCCTTTTAATATGTCGGTAGGCCAGCGCATCTTGGTGCTTGTTTTCCTCTGGCTTGCCTCGTGTTTGGCCTTGTCAGGATTAGGTGAAAGAACCAATTGTTTTTTTAAGTTTGCTCCTTTTTGAGCCATCCCCTCTATTGCTGTAAGATGTCGAAAATAAGGGTGATCTGCGTTTATGTTTGTCAGCATCAAGGAAGCGGTTGCCTGAATACGGGTAAAGAGTTCATCCATTTGCCGAGCTATTTTACCCGGGTGTTGGATAGCTCCCTGTTGTTTTTTTGTTATTGGTCTTTGCGGTTGAGGTTTTCCATCTCGTTTCATACTGTTACGACCTTTGTTCTGAGTATTTGGCCTCTCTTTATCCTTCGTTTCTTGCTTTTGTGACCACTGTAAGGGTTCATTGTTTAGGCTAGTTCCCAGATGTCGAGACTTTCGGGAGGACTTCCCGTCCCACCACATCTCATATTCGCAGTAAGGCCCGCCTTCAAAAAAACAAACCCTTTCCCATAGCCTGGCAGGGGGAAGGTAAAACATAGCAGGAACCGCCTGGAACGTTCCTTTGGCAAACAGACAAAAATCACTGCTCAACTGGATGTCTTCCAACCAATGGAGGCGGATGACAGTAGTGGTGTTGGAAAGAGAAACGATCTCTATCTTTTTGCAGGCCGGGAGGTTGGCCTTATTTTTCTGGAATTTCTTGATGGCACGTTTTGGGCTGGACAAGGCCAGGAGAAATTTTCGCCAGATGCCGACCGAATCTGTCTGACAGCCCAATTCAAGGGCTGCTTTGTACACGGCCATCTTGTCTGAAGTGGCCTTCTTGGCCTGTCCCATGATGATTTGGCATACTTCAATGCCAACTTGATTTCGGGGATTCTTAAGAAAACTTTCCGGGTCTTTTCCGTGATTTATTTGTTGTTTAAGTGGTGCCCAGAGGAGGTGGAGGTTCTCAGGGTTTTTGGTTCGTACGTAGCTTACCAGCGCATTGCTCGTCAAGCGGCCTCTTCCATCTTTCATATGCTGGTACGCCCCCGTTGGTTAAGGACTGGGTCTGAAATAACCTGTCCTGATAAAGGAAACCATTTGATCTTTAACTTTGATATCTTTTATCCCTTGCTGTCAATGATTTTTGTGCTATACGCAGGTCTTGATGAACCTTATTGGCCATAGAGGGGAGAATGAATGGAAAAGCTTATTGTTGAAGGTGGTCACCGTTTAGAGGGAACAGTCGTCATTAGCGGGGCGAAAAATGCGGCCCTTCCCATATTGGTTTCAAGCCTCCTTACAGCGGGCTGGAACGTCTACCAGAATGTACCTGACCTGAGGGACGTAAGGACAATTGAAAGGCTCTTGGTTGATCTTGGCGCCGTTGTGGAAACGACAGGAAGCGAGGTTAAGGTTAGTGCAAATGCCATAAGCAGCCATGAGGCCTCTTATGAACTAGTCAAGACCATGCGTGCATCAGTCTTGGTCTTGGGGCCCTTACTCGCACGCCTGGGAAAGGCAAGAGTCTCATTGCCGGGTGGCTGTGCTATAGGTGCTCGTCCAATTGACCTGCACCTGAAAGGACTTGAACAGATGGGGGCTGATATATCACTTGAACATGGCTACATAGACGCGCGGGCTGACCGGCTTAAGGGTGCTGACATCTATTTTGACATAGTTACTGTGACAGGCACAGAAAACCTGATGATGGCGGCGGTGCTGGCAGATGGTGAGACCACGTTAAAAAATGCCGCCCGCGAACCCGAGGTTGTGGCTTTAGCGGAAACGTTGAATCAAATGGGAGCGGAGATAACGGGGGCCGGAACCCCGGAGATTGTCATCAGGGGGGTCAATGAGCTTGGGCCGGCATCTGTGACCATCATACCAGATCGAATCGAGGCCGGTACTTTCATGATTGCTGCCGCGATAACCGGAGGGGATATAAAGATTGCCGGATGTGAACCGCGTCATATGGAAGCCGTCATCCATAAGGTAAGGCAGGTTGGTGTCACAGTTAAAGAGGAGCCAGGCGGTCTTCACGTTGTTGGGGGAGAGGCAATTTCCAGCGTGGATGTAAAAACCGTTCCTTATCCGGGGTTTCCTACAGACATGCAGGCCCAGTTCATGGCACTTATGTGTTTCGCTAACGGCCTCAGTGTGATATCCGAGGCCATCTTTGAAAACAGATTTATTCATGTTAGTGAACTCCAACGTATGGGGGCAAATATTAAGATTTCCGGCAGTGTTGCTATGGTTCGGGGTGGAACCCGCCTGGCGGGAGCACCGGTCATGGCAACAGATCTGAGAGCCAGTGCTTCGCTGATATTGGCTGCACTGGCAGCAGAGGGTACTACAGAGATCTCCAGGATCTATCATATAGACCGGGGATATGAGGGTATTGGCAAGAAACTGGCCGAATTGGGCGCCAGGTTATGGCGTGTACAGGAATAATATAAAGAAAGGAAGGTTTGTATGGCATCATATGTGGATGATATAACAATAGACTACGAAGAAGGCGGCATTCTAATCGTAAAGGAATTAGACAAGGTGATCCTTTCGAAAGGAGCATGGGCAACCATCATGTTCAGGTACCAGCAATGGGATCGAAAAAAGGAAGGATATGGTCCGGACCGTTTCACTATTCGAAGGTATCGAAAAATGAGTGGCGATTACAGACAGCAGTCTAAATTCAATATCTCCAGCCCAGATCAGGCGCTAAAGATCATTAATGCACTGCAAAAATGGGTGGGGTCCGCAGACAAGTAGGGTAAACTCTGACGTTGCAAAAGTCGAGGATGCCGTAGATGCAAGCGTCAAAGAAACGCCCGCACTGGTTTTTAAGATATTCTGACATGTTTCTTATGAAACATTAGAGTAAAATGACTCCAGAGGAAAAAACGAAAATTGGGAAATGGAACGGTGAGCTATCTGGGGATATCAAGCTTAAACTCCTTGTTACCGAAGATAAGAGAAGCAAGAAAATTGAAGAGTTTTGCGAACATCTAGCCAAACTTGCTTCAAGGGTTGACTTGATTAAGGACGAGGGGGCTCCTGGGGATTTGCCGGCCATCCAGATTGCTCAGGCAGTGAAGTATCATGCTGTTCCCCTGGGTACGGAGTTAGAGCCCTTTTTAAAAGTTGCCTCTTGTCTTGGCGGCAAGGTTTCGGGGATATCCTTATTGGGGGATGATCAAGGCCATAGCGATGTTGCCGGGATCAATGTTCCTGCTTTCTTAACACTTTATGTGGCTCAGCAATGTCCTTTTTGTCCTGTGGTTGTACAGCAATTGTTGCCCCTGACCGCGGAAAGTGAGTTTGTACATCTTACCGTCATTGACGGCACACTTTTTCCCGAGGTGGCGCAATCTGATAAGATTCGATCAGTCCCAACAGTCCTGCTTGACAATCAGTTTCGTTGGACCGGAACTCTGCGAATGGAAGAAGTCGTAGAAATGATGGTAAATAGAGATCCAGCCAAACTCAGCGCTGAATCGCTAGAAAGTATGTTAAAGGAAGGCAATGCCTATCAGGTTGTGGAGATGATGATAGAAAAGGAGATGATTTTCCCTGCCCTTGTCGATCTTCTCGCTCATGAAAAACTTTTCGTCCGTATAGGGGCGATGGTGGTCATGGAAGAGATCGCCAAACGCAGGCCGGGGCTGGCTGTTGAGGTTATAGAGCCGTTATGGGAACGTTTTTCCCAAGTAGAAGATCCAATCAAAGGAGATATCATTCATGTCCTTGGTGAGATTGGCTATCAGGGCCTGATCCCAAGACTGGGAGTTGTTTTGGATGGGCCGTATCATACGGAAGTCAAAGAGGCTGCCCGGGAAGCCATGGAAAAGATAACCTGTCCCTACAAAAAACCTAGTCCGAAACCGTTTGGGTGACGTGTGCTTTATCATAGTTGTTGGCGAAGCGCCAGGATTTCGAGGTGTAAGAGGGCGCGTCTTTGGAACAAGCCGAGCAGGGTAGACAGGATGGAAGCGATGATAGATTTCACGTCCGGCGACCGTACGAGACTGCGGCAATAAAGTCAATGAAATCAATTGATACGAAGTTATTGGGAGGGACAGATGAAAAACAGCACTATTTCCTCATTTTTTAACCCGAAAATCACCTCACTTTTTTTCAAAACTAACTGCAAATTTGCTCCAAATACTCTATTTCTGAAATTGCAGTTAGTTTCGTGAAAAAGTTACAAAATCCGTCACTCCACCCGTGCGCCACGACATCTGTAACCCAGCATCATCTCTATAAAATCATCCATCACATGGACAGCATTAGTCGCCTATATAGCTACCAGAATCCCGCTATATAAATATTCCTATCTATCTGCCCCCTTATAAACAACAAGCCTGCCTTCAGGCACAGATGGGCACAATTTCGGGCTCAATTTGCGATTTAGACGAAAAAAGGGAGTCAAGCCAAAATGCCTAACCCCCTATCTTCGCTGAAAAATCTATGGTGCCGAGGCCCAGAATCGAACTGGGGACACGAGGATTTTCAGTCCACTGCTCTACCGTCTGAGCTACCTCGGCCGATTTTCCATAAACCTTGAAGTTATTAAAACAACTTGGCGTTGTCAAGATCTTTTTGGGGACGTCCCAGGTCCCCAAGGAGATGTTGGATAACAGCGGTGGCGGTTACTGCGGCCGTATCTGATTTTAAGGTGCGTGGCCCTAGGTAACCATGGGTAAAACCGGCCTCAAGCGCCAGTGTTACTTCTTCAGCCGTGAAACCCCCTTCAGGTCCTATGAGAGCGAGAACGCGTGTGATCCTTTGCTTTGTGTGCGGAAAACACTCTGGCGCGGCTTCTCGTTTGTGATCGTGAAAGATGACACACAAATCATAGGTTTGGGATGTACTCACCAATCCTTCAAAAGAAGCGATTGGACCAATATGCGGCGTCTGAGATCTGCCGCATTGTTTCAGTGCTTCAATGGCGATAGTTTCCCAGCGTGTTCTCTTTTTGGAAAAACGCTCCCCATCTGGCCTGACAACGCTGCGTTGGGCTATAAAGGGAAGAAAGGCGCTGCCACCCAGTTCAGTCAACTGTCTGACGATACGATCCATCTTCCTTGCCTTAATAAGTGCTTGCCCTATTGCTATGTGCACACAGGGTTCTGATGTCGAGGGGTATCGTGTAAGGATTGACAGGGTGATTGCCTTGTGTGTGATGTTAACAATACGGGCGTGGTAGTCATATCCTTGGCCGTCAAACAGGAATATTTCATCTCCTGGCTTTGATCTCAAGACAGTGGAGATATGTTTTACATCCGACCCTGTAAGGGTCGGGATATCAGAATGTATGCCCTGTCTATCGAGAAAAAAACGTCTCATTATAAGTGACACTAAACAAGACGAATTGCTTTGTAAATTCTTTTTTTCAGGATATACAAAAACCTTGACATGCAAAAAGGCACTGTGGTAATTTTTTTAAGGAAATCAAGAACTCCAGTCTTTTTTACTCAAACTAAAAGGGGGCTGATCATGAATACTGAAAATGAAGAGGTTATTGATCTGACAGAGATGGTGGAAAAGCCTTCCGAAGGGCGAAAAGACGATAACACGATTTCTGGCGACGTGGAAAAGGAGGCAATCTCTTTGGACACAACGGCGCTAGAGGAAGAAGAGATTGTTGAACTGGTAGATGCAGGAGAGAAAGATGAAAAATCCGGCCCCGACATTTTTGTGGAAGAGGTAAGTCCTGAGAAGGATTTAGAGCGTTCTGAAACCCCTGTTTTTAAGGATGACAAAGAAGATATGGGGATATCGGTGGATTTTGAAGACGGTGATTCAGAGGGAGGACTAATCCCGACCGATTTTGAAGGAGATTTGGAGCCGGACATGGAAGCATTGGATGGTAGTGAAATACCACAGGGACAAGACGTGTATTCAAGGGACGACGAACAGCAAGTGATGCCTTCGCAAGTAACGAGCGAGGCAATGGATACAGCTGTACTTAAAGGTCTTTCTGATGAGAAGCTAGAAGCCATTGTTACTCGTGTAGTAAAGCAAACCATTGAAGAAAAAGCCGAACGAATACTCCTTGAGGTAGCAGAAGCAGCTGTCGCAAAGGAAGTAGAAAAGATCAAGCAGGCACTTTGATAGACGGCAGTTTTTTTAAAGGTCTCAAGTGTTACAGGTTATCATGTTGGGGGGTTAAGATAGATTAATCCCCTTTTCAATTTTGACGACTTTGTAAAAAGTCCATCTGCTGTGTTGCGCTTCATCTTTCGTCACTGCGACGTACGATAAGTACGTCTCATTCCTCAAGACTAGCGCGCCTTGCATCTGGAGCTTTTTACTGTGTCGTCTGTTTGTGGACTTTTTACGAGTCTGTCAATTTTATGAGGAGGCGTGGATGAATTCGGAGAAACTCGATAAAGGCTATGAACCCAACGAAGTGGAGAAGCGTTGGTACGGGTATTGGGAAGCCGAAGGCCTTTTTGAAGCTGCAGATGTTAGTACGAAACAGCCTTTTTCAATTGTTATTCCTCCTCCTAATGTAACAGGTGTGTTGCATATGGGTCATGCTCATAACAATACATTGCAGGATATCCTTTGTAGATATCGCCGAATGCAAGGCTATAACGTACTTTGGATGCCAGGGACTGATCATGCCGGCATTGCTACTCAAAATGTTGTGGAAAAGGAACTGGCCAAGGAGGGGAAAAACAGGCATGAGCTAGGTCGTAAAGAATTCATAAAGCAGGTCTGGCAGTGGCGCAAGGAGTATGGTGGCCTGATCATAAACCAATTGAAACGCCTCGGGGCTTCATGCGATTGGGGCCGAGAGCGTTTTACTATGGATGAGGGGCTTTCCAGGGCTGTTAGGACTGTGTTTGTCAAGCTTTATGAAGACGGCTTGATATATAGGGGCAACTACATCATAAACTGGTGTCCCCGTTGCCTTACCGCCTTGTCAGACCTGGAAGTGGAACACGAAGATCATAACGGACATTTGTATTATATCAAGTACCCTTTTGAAAAGGGGAAAGGTGGAGTTGTTGTAGCTACCACAAGACCTGAGACGATGCTTGGGGATACTGCAGTAGCGGTTAATCCTGATGATGAACGCTATGACATAGAAGAAGGAACAACGGTGATGCTTCCTCTGATGAATCGCAAAATCCCCATCATCTTTGACAAATATGTAGATACAAGATTTGGCACCGGCGCCTTAAAGATTACACCTGCCCACGATCCGAATGACTTTGAGATAGGAAAAGAGCACAATCTTGATGTTGTGAAAGTAATAGGAAGTGACGGCCGAATGAATGAGAATGCCGGCCCTTTTCAGGGACAGGATCGTTTCGTGTGTCGCGAGAAAATTATTGAGGCGCTAAAGGTAGAAGGCCTGCTTGAGAGGGTGGAGCCTTATCAGCATAGCGTGGGGCATTGTTATCGGTGCAGAACTACCGTAGAACCATATCTATCTAAACAGTGGTTTGTTAAGGTCAAACCTTTGGCAGACGAGGCTATTGCCGCGGTTAAGCGGGGTGATACTAGGATTGTGCCGGATATGTGGACCAAGACATATTTCGACTGGATGAACAATATCAGAGACTGGTGTATATCGAGGCAGATCTGGTGGGGGCATCGGATTCCGGCATGGGCATGTGAGGATTGCGGTGAGCTGATTGTGGCAATGGATTCGCCAGCTCAATGTCATGGCTGTGGCGGGAGCACCCTTTCCCAGGAGCCGGATGTCCTGGATACATGGTTCAGTTCTGCCCTGTGGCCATTTTCTACCATGGGTTGGCCTGATGATGCGGATGCCCTGAAGACTTTTTACCCCACCTCTGTCCTGGTTACCGGCTTTGATATCCTGTTTTTCTGGGTGGCCAGGATGATGATGATGGGACTCCATTTTATGAAAGATGTCCCTTTCAGAGATGTATATATTCATGCCCTAGTAAGAGATGCCGACGGGAAGAAGATGAGTAAGTCAAAGGGCAATGTCATTGATCCTATTTATGTGATCGACAAATTCGGTACAGACGCTTTTAGGTTCACTTTGGCTGCCTTTGCGGCCCAAGGACGAGATATAAAGCTATCCGAAGACCGAATTGAAGGCTATCGGCATTTTATCAACAAGCTTTGGAATGCCTCTCGCTTTTCTCTGATGCATCTGGAGGATTTTCGTTGTGCTGGTTCGTTCAGCCATTACAGTAAGGACCTTTCAGTGGCAGACAGATGGATCTTTTCCCGACTTAACAGTGTTGCCGAGAATGTGTTACGGGCCCTTGATGAATACAAGTTTAACGAAGCTGCAGGTGCCTTGTATCAATTTGTCTGGCATGAGTTCTGTGATTGGTATCTGGAGATTGTCAAACCTGTACTCTATGATGAGAAGCCTTCCGGAAGGGGGGAGAGCGGTTCCGGGCAAGCTTCCGGGGTTTCACCCCACGAGGCAGCGTTGTTTACGCTTTGGTCGACACTTAACCAAGCGTTACGTTTGCTTCACCCCTTTATCCCCTTTGTGACTGAGGAGATTTGGGATAAGCTTCCTGGTGTAGAAGGCTCGATAATGAAGGCCCAATTTCCTGTAACCAGTTCAGACTACCGTGATCCCGAGGCCGAAGATACCATGGATCTTATCATGGGGATCACTAGTGGCATACGTAATGTCAGGGGAGAGATGAATGTTCCGCCTGCCCTATTTGTAGGGGGCGTGGTCCAATGTCCGGACGAAGGGGTTCGTGAGACCCTCGGTGAACATAGGGAAATGATTATGAGCCTGGCTAAACTAGATGATCTAGAAATAGCGCCCCCCGGCAAGCGGCCAGCCTCATCAGCAACGTCTGTCTACGGGGATAATACAATATTTGTTTCCTTAAAGGATATCATAGATTTTACGGCCGAGCAGGAACGCTTAAACAAAGAGATTGCCAAGATTGACAAGGAGCTAAAGGGTATTAGCAAGAAATTGGGTAATGAGGCCTTCTTGGCTAAGGCGCCGCCGGAGGTTGTTGACGGAGTTCGGGCAAAAGAGGAAAGGTTTGTTGAAAAGAAGAACAAGTTGGAAAAGCACTTGGCAGTGGTAAAGGGATTGGGGGCTGGTTAGTGGGTAGATTTGTGAATGAAAGACTCATCCGCCTTGCCCTTGAGGAAGATATCGGGCCGGGGGATGTGACCACTGAGGGGCTGGTCGAGCCGGATCTTGAGGCAAGAGCGGTGATTGTTGCCAAAGAGCCGCTTGTCTTGGCTGGGCTCGAGTTGGCACAAGAGGTCTTCACTACCCTTGATCCTGCCACAAGCTTTGTAACACCTTTTAAAGACGGTGATATGGTGAAAAGAGGGGACATAGTCCTTGAAGCCTCGGGTAAACTACGCGTCTTTCTTACAGGCGAGCGAACGGCCCTTAACTTTTTCCAACGGCTTTCCGGTATTGCTACATATACGCGCCAGTTTGTGGAAAAGACCAAAGGGTTTTCTGTCCGAGTGACCGATACGAGAAAGACTACCCCGGGATGGCGCAGGCTTGAAAAATACGCTGTAAAAGTAGGGGGAGCTGACAATCATCGCTTTGGACTCTACGACGGGATACTGATTAAAGACAATCATATCACGGCTTGTGGCAGTATCAGTGAAGCGGTAAAGCGTGCCAGAAAGACAAAAGGGCATCTTCTTTGCATAGAAGTCGAGGTGACCAACCTTGAGGAGGTTAAAGAAGCCCTCAAAAATAGTGTTGACATTATTATGCTTGACAACATGAATCTGACTGGGATAAACAAAGCTGTTACACTTATCGACCATCGGGTACTGGTAGAGGTGTCAGGAGGTGTCAGCCTGGAATCAGTTGCGCAGCTTGCCGCTACCGGGGTCGATATTATTTCCATTGGCGCCTTGACCCATTCTGCCAGGGCCGTTGATATGAGCATGCAACTCTTGAAATGAAGGAATTGTACCATGAGATACTGTGCGGTTGAATATGCTATCCCGAGTAAGCTTGTAACAAATACGGAGATCATTCAGGAAATCGTTTCCAGAAGCAAGCGCTATTTAACAGAAAAGGCGCTAAATTTGCTGGAATTAAGGTTGGATGAACTATTCAAAAAGTCGGTTACTTCAGTAAGATATCACCGGGCGAAAAACGAACGGGCTATCCAATTTGGTATTGAGGCAGGCAAAAAGGCCTTAAAATCATCCGGGATGTCTCCCAATGATATAGATCTATTGATTTATGTAGGAGTTGGGAGGGGATATATTGAACCTGCCACTGCCAACGTGTTTCAGAAGATACTAAAGCTCAAAGCGGCTACATGTTTTGATATCTTAGATGCTTGTGCGAGTTGGCTGAGGGCTATTCATGTGGCCCATTCATTCATAAAAAGTGGTGCGTACAAGAACATAATGATCCTAAACTGTGAATTTAACTTTCGAGAATATGCCAATTTTGAGTTCAAATCCCTCAAGGATATAGATTTTAATTTCCCCACATTTACCATAGGAGAGGCCGCAACCGCCACCATCGTCAGTGATTCGGAGAAAGATGACGAGTACTATGCTTCTTTCAAGACGTGGGGAGATCGGCACAATCTGTGCAAAATACCCTTACCTCATTTCAGCGAATATAGTGATGGTGAGCTTAGAAAGGGGGGTGAGATTCAGCCACTCACTTTCTTTTCCTACGGGGAGAAGCTCTTTCGATTTGTCTTTTCCAGGCTATGCAGACACTACCGAGAAGATGCAACGCTGAATCAATTTCGCCATGAGATCATTTTCAGTCATGCCGCTAGTGATGCCATGAGCGATAAGGTCATCCAATCGTGCAAGCTGGGCGAGACGAAGGGTTACAATACACACAAACGATTCGGAAACACGGTTTCCGCCTCCGTACCGCTGGCAATGGCGTTGGCCATGGAAGATGGCAAGCTCAAAGACGGCACTAATGTCCTTACTGGTTTTGGATCTGCGGGGGTCTCTACTGCATGGTCCAGGTTTAAGTTCCTAACCTGATTTACTCAGCTCTTCAGACCTTTTGGCTGCAGCGTAGATGGCATCTTTTAGGTGCTCTTTCACCTTATGGCGCTCTAGTACGTTGAGTGCTGCTTCCGTGGTTCCACCCCTCGATGTTACCTTTTCTCGGAGCGAAGCTGGGGCTTCTTGTGTTTCTTCCAGCAGCTTTGCCGAGCCTTTTATGGTTTCCAATGTCAAGGTGAGTGCATGTGAGGGCCTGAGCCCAAGCTTGATACCTGCCTCAATCAAAGACTCTACAATATAGAATATATAAGCCGGGCCAGAACCGCTAATGGCGGTTACTGCATCAAGATCCTTTTCTTCAAATTGAATTACCTTTCCAATAGCCGTGAGGATAGCCACAGCATCTTGAAGGTCAGATTCTTTGGCATAGCTGTTGCCGCTCATTCCAGCCATGCCGGCCAGGACCAAGGCCGGGGTGTTGGGCATAACACGAACTATCGGAAGGAGTCCCTTTGCATCTTGATCAAGTGTGGGATACAGGCGCTCTTCAATCCTTGTTATTGGGAAACCGGCGGCAATGGAGATGATAAGTTTAACCCCCTTTATGGTTTGGGGAAAAGTTTTGGAGAGCCCATCCAAGACTTCGTCCATATGTTGTGGCTTTACTGCCAGGACAAGAATATCTGCGCTGTCAAAGACTTTGGTGTTCTTTTCAGATGTATTGATACCGTATCTAGCTTCTAACTGCGAGAGTCTTGCACCTCGAACATCACTGGCCCATATTTGATCCGGCTTACAGAGGGCCGATTTTATAAGACCATTGATCATGGCTTCTGCCATGTTTCCTGCACCGATAAATCCCACCTTTTTATTTAATAGTTTCATGACATTCTCCTGACCTCAAATTTTGCTTTTCCATTGACAGCATACGTTCCTTCAGCGTTGTCCCTCCGGCAAAACCGCCTGGCGATCCATCTGCGCGCACTATTCGGTGACATGGAATTACCAGAGGGAATGGGTTTTTAGCAAGTGTTGTTCCCACAAAGCGATACGCCCTTGATCGGCCAATCTGTTCCGAGATTTGCCCATAGGTTTGTGTTGTCCCGTATTTGATAGTAGCCACCGTTTTAAGTACCAGTTGTTCAAGATCGGAAAGCTTGCTTAGGTCGATAGATTCCATGGACAGACTGATAGGTGTTCCATTGAAGTAGGCTTGGATATTGCTTGAGAGTTTAAGTATTTTCGGTGTATGACCGGGAGAGGAAGAGTGTGTTTCCTGTAGCAGCTTTTCTGATGCGGCCTTGCTGTTTAATGGCAGAAAGATTCTCTTGACAGATGAGTTATCTTTCTTAAACACAATTGCGGCAAATCCGAAAATTGTTTCAAATATATGATGGTGTAGCAACGGATTTATCATGCGATGAGTCCATCAAGATTGCCTTGTTCATCAAAGGTCATCGTTTCCCATGAACCGGATAGGCTGACGTTCGGATTGGAGACAACTTCAGCTCCAAGAGGGCGTGACACCGACATGCCGGCAAGGCTTAGGGTGTTTTTGATATGGACAATCCGAGCCTGTTCGGGATCTATCATGCCGATTGTGTCAAAGCAAGCCTCGAGACACTCTCGGTCTGTCTGAAAATGAATAGGAATGGCTGCCTTTTCCGGGGAAATGGCGGTAATGGCGTTGGTGTAGGTTTTCTTAAGATCAAGATTATCCACTAGGCGTTGTGTGGTCACATCTGCCAATCCTATGCCGTTGCCGTTGCCGCTGGTCTTTGAACTCAAACCTCTCACAAAGATTCGTTTTGCGTGGGGGGCCTCGAAAAAGTCTCCTACAATATCCCTATGTCTTCCGGTGACATTGGAATCCATCCCTATGCCACTGATGTCCTTACCTATTTCATCTATGATCAATATGTCAATGGGATCAAATGGAATACGGGGCATTATCCTACGGGCCTCTTCCAGCAAACTGTGTTCTGTTTGGATCCAGTCTTTAGGTTCTACAGCGCAGATCCTGGCTGTATCCTTATAGCCATCCTCAACAATGGCAAGTCCGAAGAGCACGGAATGTCTCTTTAAGAGATATCGGGCCGCAGATTGCAAAATGGAGAATGTGTGCTTAATGGCAGCGCGATGGTAGATGCCGGCCCCTTTTCCTTTGCTAAGGCCAAGGGTAAGCATCTTAGTAAGACCGCTTTCCGTAATACCATGGAATTTTGTATGGGGTTTAACGCGGTTGATTACCACAATGTGGTCAGCCCGTGCGGCACAACTGTCCATGAGAATGGGTATGCCCGGTTCTAGTTCACCTACTTTAACCACATCAGTCGTGGCTTTAATAGGTACTTTCATAGAAGATTCATCTATGCCGAGGCCGGCCAATACCGATGTTTCTCCTTCTATCGTGTTTCCTCCGTGGCTTCCCATGGCAGGAACGATGAAAGGCTTTAAACCGTGTTTTTTGAGAAAATCCAGGCATTCGCAGACGATGAGCGGGAGCTGGGTGATGCCCCTGCTTCCTACGGCAACGGCAACAGACTCTCCATGTGTTGTAGATGTCTCAAGCTTTAAGTTATGGAGGGCCTCGTGCGTCGCGGCGCGGACATCGCCTACCTTTAGTCCATGAAGTTTTTGCTGAACAAGGGCCATTTCAGGCCAATTTATCAAAGATGGCATCCTAGTAAGTATAAAACCCTTTTCCGGTCTTTCGTCCCAGATATCCGGCCTCTACGTATTTTCTGAGCAGAGGGCATGGTCGGTATTTGGGATCTCCAAAACCGTTGTGAAGGACTTCCATGATTGATAAGCACGTGTCAAGCCCTATCAAATCCGCCAAAGCCAATGGTCCCATGGGATGGTTCATCCCAAGCTTCATGACGGAGTCAATGGCTTCTGTTGTTCCCACGCCTTCGTACAAGGCAAATATGGCTTCATTGATCATGGGCAGCAAGACACGGTTGGATATGAACCCAGGGGAATCATTGGCTGCCACCGGGGTCTTCTTTAGCTTTAATGCCAGGTCCCGTGTGGCGCTAAAGGTTTCATCGGATGTGGCAAGCCCTCGGATAATTTCAACCAATTTCATGACAGGCACCGGGTTCATGAAATGCATACCGATTACTTGATGGGCTCGCTTTGTGGCGGAGGCAATGCGTGTGATCGGAATAGAGGACGTATTTGTCGATAAGATTGCCTCTGGTTTGCAAGTCTCGTCTAATTGTTTAAAAATATCGAGTTTCAAGGATTCTTTTTCAATTACCGCTTCCACAACAAAATCAACCTGCTCAAAGGCCTTGATCTTAAGTGTGGTTTCTATTTGATCCAACGTTTTATTTTTTTGATCTTCCGTTATGCGATCCTTTTTCAAAAGGCTGGAAAGGCTTTTTTGAATACGCCTCATTCCGCTGTCAAGAAAAGAGTCTTCTATATCATTCAGGATAACAGAAAATCCGTTCATTGCTGCCACCTGAGCAATTCCTGCACCCATTTGGCCTGCTCCCACAACACCTATTTTCTCAATCATGATTTCCCTCCGTGTAACCTTTCTCTATTATCTATGTAACCAGGGTTTTTCAAGTTGTGACACAACAAAGACCCCCTCGTTATCTCTTTCGTATCCGAGGTTTTCTAAATCCTTTTCACATTGAATATGAATAAGATAACGTCCTATCTCATTTTTTTCTTCGTTATTGAAGTTATACACATGGTCTTCTAGAAAGATATAGGCTGGTTCCATACCATGAGCAGGTTTAACATAAAAGGGATACTCGTGGGCGTCAACTCCATTTGCTTCGCAACGAGCAATCGGTTTATGGCTCATTTGTATGTCTCCTGGTGACTACTCACATAGTCAGACTGAAGCTGTTTAGATTGCACGCGGCGCAAGCGCCTGCGCTGCGCGAAGGCTGAAGGAATAAAAAAAGCATGATTGA
>MAVP01000032.1 GCA_001751075.1 Desulfobacterales bacterium S7086C20
TCAGCAGTTTGCGGAGGGAGATGTGCAGCTGGATTCTGTGGAGCGCAATGTAACATATCAGGATCCCTGCAGGCTAGGGAGGATGGCCGGGATATATGAGGCCCCACGGGAAATCATTGCTGCCATACCCGGTATGAAGTTGGAGGAAATGGAGAACAGTGGTGAAAATGCAATTTGTTGCGGGGTGAGTTGCTGGGCAAATTGTAACAGCTATTCCAAACAAATCCAAATCGACAGGCTCAAAGAAGCAAAGGTTACAGGAGCGGATTTGCTGATTACGGCCTGTCCGAAATGTAATATTCATTTTAAATGTGCTTTGTCTTCCAACGACATGGAGATAGAAGTCCAGGAATTGACTGATGTAATAGCTTTGGCAATGGGATGCGTGAGCGTTTAAAAAAACGATTATGGTAGTTCTTGAGAGCTTGCGGGTATGAGGTAAGGTCGTATGGGTAAAGGAGTGCTGGTAATTGGCGGTGGCATTGCCGGGATACAAACGTGCCTGGATCTGGCGGATCAGGGCATAACGGTCTATTTGGTGGAGTGTTTGCCATGTATCGGCGGAAAGATGGCACAACTGGACAAGACTTTTCCGACCAATGATTGCTCTATATGTATAATGGGACCCAAGCTTTTCGAGGTGGAACGACACCCAAAGACCCACTTGTTGGCATACAGCGAAGTTGAAGCAGTTAGTGGTCAAGCGGGCGACTTTACGGTGAAGGTGAGGAAAAAGGCCCGCTATGTCGACGAAGAAAAATGCACCGCTTGCGGCCTGTGTGCGGAAAAGTGTCCGGTAACGCTTCCGGACGAATTCAATCTGGGCATGTCAACCAGGAGTGCGATCTATAAGCACTTTCCACAAGGTGTCCCCTCCGTATACACTATCGACAAGAGTGCCTGCCGAGTTTTTCAGGGCAAGAAATGTAATATCTGTGCCAAGGTCTGTGAGGCGAAGGCCGTCGATTACGAACAGGAAGACACCGTTTTTGATCTTAACGTGGGGGCGATTATCGTGGCGGCAGGCTTTGATGTGTTCGAGCCTTCAGATATCAAGGCCTATGGGTATGGAACGATTCCAGATGTGATCACTTCCATGGAATTTGAACGGCTTATAAACGCAAGCGGTCCCACAGGCGGGCATCTGGAACGACCATCTAGCCTAAATACGAAAACCGAGGTTAAACAACTGGAAAGGCGGATCAGAAAGGCCAAGGCACGAGTCAAGAGTCTTGAAAAAGATGGAGGCCGATCCAGTGAGGAAATACAAGAGACTTTGGAGCGGATGAATGAAAGGCTTGCGATCATAAGGGCTAGAGAGGCATCGCTTCAGGAAGTCAAAGAGATTGCGTTTGTCCAATGTGTGGGGTCTCGTGATTTCAGGTATAATAGACATTGTTGCAGTTTTGGTTGCATGCATTCGGTTAAGGAGGCCATTGTTGCCATAGAACACAGTGCCGAACTACAGTCTACGATTTTTTTTACGGATATGAGGGCCTATGGGAAGGGATTCCATGAGTATTGCATGAGGGGAGCTTCAGAATATGGTATCCGTTTCGTTCGTGGCAGGGTAGCTGAAATCGGCCAAGGGGATGAAGACAGGCCCTTTTTATGGTGTGAGGACATGGAGACGCAAGAAGTGAACAAGCATCCATTTGATCTTGTAATATTGGCCACGGCCTGTGTGCCGAGCAAGGGTATTGAAAAACTGGCCAAGATGATCGGTTTTGAACTGGATGAAAGCGGTTTTGTCAGGACAGATTCGAATACGCCGACCAGTACATCTGCCAATGGTGTCTTTGTGTGCGGTTGTGCCCAAGGGCCGATGGATATACCATCATCGGTCTCGATGGCAAGTGCAGCCGCTTTAATGGCCGGCCGGACATTGAAGGCACTAGGATAAAAGATTGTCTAATCCAATGCGAGCGGAGAGGTGAAGTGGAGACTGAACTCAGGATAGGTGTTTTTGTATGCCATTGCGGAATCAATATCGCGGGCGTACTGAACATCGAAGATCTGTGTCGATATGCAGATACTTTGCCTAATGTGGCGATGGTGCAGGCCAATGTGTTTACCTGTGCGCAAAAGGGCACGTCTGAGATCGAGAAGGTCGTCAAAGAGCAAGGCCTGAACCGAGTTGTAGTGGCCGCCTGTACACCCCGCACACATGAGCCCATCTTTCGTGCCTGTTGCCAAGAGGCAGGAATTAATCCGTACTTTTTTGAGATGGTAAACATCCGCGAGCACTGTTCCTGGGTGCACAGGCATAACAAGGTTTATGCCCAGGCCAAGGCCCGAGACCTCATCCGCATGGCAGTGGCAAGGGCCTCGTTCTTGGAGCCTATCGGGACATTCAGTTCAAGAGTTGAACCCAAGGCCATGGTGATAGGGGCAGGAGTTGCCGGGATGACGTGTGCCTTGGCTATCGCCGACCAGGGGTTTGAGGTTATTCTTTTGGAAAAAGAGGTACGGATGGGAGGGCTCTTGCGGCACCTTCACAAAATAGCTCCTTGTGATGTGACTGCCTCCAAATTGATTGGTGAAAAAGTGGCGGCTGCCGAGAAAGACGATCGCGTCAAATGCTTTACTTCCGCTAGAGTTGAGGAGGTCACCGGTTGTATAGGTAACTATGTAGTCAAGTTCTCATCTGGCCAGGAATCTTACACCGACAAGGTCGGCGTTATTGTTGTAGCCACGGGTGGTGTGCCGCTGGAGCCGGTGGATCTGTTCAACTATGACGGCAAGCGCGTGATCACCCAGTCCCAACTCGAGGCAAGATTGAAAAAGGGCGATATTGAGGCCAAGAGTGTCGTGATGATCCAATGTGTGGGAGCGCGCATCCCTGAGCGAAACTACTGTTCGCGAATCTGTTGCATGGTGGCAATCAAGAATTCCCTTCACATGAAAAAGGCCGTCAAGGATGCCAAGGTTTTTGTTCTTTTCCGTGACATTCAGGCCTATGGGGTGGAAAATGAAGCACTATTTCTCAAAGCGAGGGAAGAAGGCGTCAGGTTCATCAGGTATCGCCTGGACAACCCCCCAGTCGTTGAAGATGGCAGGGTAAGAATCTATCACCCCGGCATGGGAAAAGAAGTTTCTTTGCCTGCAGATCTTGTCGTGCTTTCAACCCCTATCGTGGCTTCCAGTGACAGTGAAGATCTTTCAAAGGTATTGAAGGTTCCGGTAGATGAAAACAAGTTTTTTTTGGAAGCGCATCCAAAGCTCAGTCCCCTTGATTTTGCCACCAGTGGTATCTACTTGTGTGGCAATGCCCGTTTCCCGGCCACTGTTCGCGAGGCAACATATCAGGCATTGGGGGCGGCCTCGCGTGCAAGCATCATCTTGTCGCATGACACCATTGAAAGGGTAGGTACGGTTGCGGCCGTTGAGGCGGAATTGTGTTCCGGCTGTTTTGTCTGTGTGAAGGTTTGCCCGTACAAGGTTCCACGCATGAACGAAAACGGCAAGGCTGAGATCGAGCCTATGCAATGTCAGGGATGTGGGATCTGCGTTGCCGAGTGTCCGGCAGAAGCAATCCGGTTTAGATATGCGAGCGATGAGCAGATTACGGCAGCGTGTAATGCGTTGCATGCCCCACAGGAAATCAGGAGTGAAAATTAATGAGCAGCTTTGAACCTCTTATTGCTGTGTTTAGTTGCCATTATTGTAGCTATGCAGCTGCCGACTTGGCAGGATCATCGAGGATTCAGTATCCTCCCAATATTAGAATCATCAAGGTGCCGTGTACGGGCAGGGTAAGTGCCAATCACATCCTCAAGGCCTTAGAACGCGGCGCTGACGGCGTGTATGTAGCCGGGTGTCTAGAGGGTACATGCCACTTTATTAGCGGCAATTACAAGGCCCAGAAAAGGGTTCAGTATGTGAAGGCTTTGCTCAGCGAGATCAACATAGAACCCGAGCGGGTGGAGATGCATTTCATGTCGGCTGCCCAAGGCTCGAAGTTTGCCGCCGTGGCTGCAGAGATGACGGATGTTATAAAGGAGTTGGGACCGAGTCCTTTAAACCATAGTAGATACTAGTGGGGTACATATGATCATAGCGGAAAGAAAACCGATGGAAGAAATCCTGACAATGGTGGAAGAATTTGACAGGATTCTTGTTCTGGGGTGTGGAGGCTGCACGACGGTCTGCTGTGCCGGAGGGGCCAGAGAAGTTGAGACCCTGGCAACGCTGATCCGTATGGATAGAAAGCAGAAGGGGAAGCCGGTTGAAACCCTGGAAGCTGTGACCGAACTACAATGCGAGCCGGAGAGTGTGAAGCCCATCCTGGAAAAGCTGGCAAATCAGTATGATGTGGTTCTCTCCATGGCTTGCGGGGCTGGTGTCCAAACAGTTGCTCAACTCTTTCCCAATCACAATGCTCTGCCTGCGTTGAATACTCTATTTACAGGAAGGGCTGAAGAGCATGGCGTCTGGACCGAGAACTGTCTCGCCTGTGGCGACTGTGTCCTGTGGAGGACCGGAGGAATCTGCCCTGTAACCCGGTGTGCCAAGAGCCTTATGAATGGGGCGTGCGGCGGCGCATCTGAGGGCAAGTGCGAGGTTTCGAAGGATCGTCCTTGTGCGTGGCAAGAGATATACCATGCTCTGAAACGTCTGGACAAACTCCATTATCTTAAGCAGGAACCGCAGGTAAAGGACTGGCCTGTTCATCCCGGCAAAGTGGTGAGAGAAGATTTGCGGGAAGGTGAGGCCACACGAGTGGATTGAATATTTAAGGCCCAAAAGCTTCTTTTTTTAAATAGTCAATCTTCAATCCAAAATCGTCAATTTAGGGGGATGTCACAATGAGTCTGAAAGCAGCCTTGGAATCAGGGAAATTCGTGGTCACCGCCGAGGTGGCACCAGGGAAAGGCACCGACGTAGAACATTTGCTGGAAGACGCAGCTGTCATTAAGGAGCGAGTTGATGCTGTTAACGTGACGGATTTACAGAGTTCTGTCATGCGTCTGGGTTCCATGGCCTTTTCTCATTTCCTGACGGATGTGGGTATAGACCCTGTCTACCAAGTGACTTGCAGAGATCGGAATTGTCTTGCCCTGCAATCTGATTTGCTCAGTGCTTGGGCTCTTGGGATTAAGAATGTCCTTGCCCTAACGGGAGACCATCCAACCATGGGCGATCACCCGAAAGCAAGACCGGTCTTCGAGCTGGACTCTGTCTCTCTCTTGGATGTCATCGGCAAGCTGAATTCCGGTGTTGACATGGCGGGCAATGAACTGAAAGGGAAGCCCGACTTCCTTCCGGGAGCCGTTGTGAATCCCGGAGCGGATAATGAAGCTGCCCTTGATCTTCAGATCATGAAGATGGAGACAAAGATCAAAGCGGGCGCCAAGTTTTTTCAGACTCAGGGAGTTTATGACCTGGATGCTTTTGAGAAGTTCATGAAGCGAGTCGAGGGATTTGACGCCAAGATCTTGGGAGGTATTATTCTGCTGAAATCAGTCGGTATGGCCCGCTTCATGAACAAGAATGTTGCAGGTGTTTTCGTTCCGGAACCCCTGATTCAAGAAATAAAAGCAGCGGAGAACAAGGCTGAAGCCAGCATAAACATTGCGGTAAGACTTGTTGAAGGGATGAAAGATTTATGCCATGGTGTTCATATCATGGCACTTGGATGGGAGAGCAAAATACCCCAAATACTGGATACTGCAGGACTATAGAAAGGAGTTAAGGATTATGGCATTTGAGGAACCAACAATTTCTTACAACGGCGAGATTAGAGAAATCTCACTGGGCAAAGAGGCAGATGTTACTGTGGGCGGGGAGACGTGTTATCCATTTTATCTCTTTGAGGGCAAGATGCCCCACCGTCCAGTGATTGCCATGGATGTTTATGATTCCGAGCCTGAAGAGTGGCCGGAATCCATATTGGCTCCATTTGCTGATGTCGTTGATGATCCGGTTGCCTGGGCAAAAAAATGTGTAGAATCGTATGGGGCTGAAATGATCGCCTTGCAATTGGTGAGCACTGACCCAAATGGTCTGGATACATCCCCTGAGCAAGCCGTGGAAGTGACCAAGAAAGTGGCGGCAGCTATTAATGTGCCTTTGATCGTATGGGGTGTTGCCAACCCAGAAAAGGATAGAGTGGTCTTAAAAATGGTGGCAGAGGCTTGTTCCGGAGAAAATCTTATCTTGGGCCCTGTAGAAGAAGATGTTTATAAGGCAGTCGGTGCAGCAGCCATTGCCTACGGGCACACTATTGCTGCATCCACGCCTATTGATATCAACTTGGCCAAACAGCTTAATATCTTGTTGGGGAACCTTGGGGTTTCTGATGAAAAGATCCTAACAGATCCCACCGTGTCTTCTTTAGGTTACGGGCTGGAGTATTGTTATTCGGTCATGGAGCGGATAAGGCTGGCTGCCCTGACTCAAGAAGATGAGCGTCTGCAGTTTCCGATTCTTGCGAATATGGCCAAAGAGGTTTGGAAGATCAAAGAGACAAAACTCAGCCAAGAAGATGACCCCTTGTTAGGTGATCAGACTAAAAGGGGTATCCTTTTAGAGGCGATGACTGCCCAATTGTTCTTGCTGGCCGGTACTGACATTCTGGTTATGCGACATCCTGATGCAATTCAGTTAGTGAGGGATTTTGTTGACGATCTGGCTACTGACAACTGATAACAAATAAGTTTCCAGTTTCCAGTCATCAGTTGTCAGGGAAAGCCAAAACCGGCAGCTGATAACTGATAACTGACAACAGACGACTAAAACGGAGGAATGATATGGCTTTAACAGGAATTCAGATCTATAAACTTTTGCCCCAGACCAATTGTGGGGACTGTGGCGTACCTACGTGTCTGGCCTTTGCCATGAGCTTGGCTGTTGGGAAGGCAGAACTAGCAGCTTGTCCGCATGCCTCAGAGGAAGCCAAGACCGAATTGGCGGATGCATCTGCTCCACCTATCAGGCCGTTAGAGATTGGGACAGGAGAAAAGGTATTGAGGGTGGGAGGTGAGACGGTGCTCTTTCGGCACGAGAAGACCTTTGTGAACTCCCCTGGTATAGCGGTTTTAGTTTCCGATGATATGTCTGAAGAGGATGTGGATGGGCGTCTTGAACGATTTAATACTTTGGAGTATGAGCGTGTTGGACTGACGTTAAGGGCGGACCTGGTGGCTATTGAGGCTGTTTCCGGAGATAAGGGCAAGTTTGAGGCCTTAGCTGGCAAGGTGAAAGAAAAGATACAAGGTGGGATCATATTAATGAGTGATGATCCGTCTTTAATGGAGGCTGCTTGCAAGGTGTGTGCGGATTGCAAACCTCTCATCTATGGTGCAACCAAGGAAAACATGGATGACATGGCAAAGCTGGCCAAAGAATACGGATGTTCCCTGGCCGTTAAGGGGAAAAACCTAGATGAACTTTCAGATCTTACTGCAAAGTTGACTGAGGACGGTCTTAAAGATCTGGTGATTGATTCCGGGGCGCGAACCGTCAATAAGGCCTTTAGGGATCAAGTTTCTATCCGACGAGGGGCGATTTTGAAAAAGGATCGTTCTGTTGGTTTCCCAACTATTGCTTTTCCGTGCGAGATGGCCGATGACCTTATGAAGGAAACATTGATAGCCTCTATGTTTGTGGCAAAATACGGGGGTATTATTGTTCTTTCAGATCTGCAAGGTCACAGCCTTTTTCCTCTACTGTTGGCGCGTATGAATATCTACACGGATCCGCAGCGCCCAATGGCTGCATCACCTGGCATCTATGAAATAGGAGGACCGGACGAGAATTCTCCTGTCTTGGTGACTTGTAACTTCTCTCTCACCTATTTCATTGTTTCGGGTGAGGTCGAGGCTAGTCGTGTTCCATCCTGGTTGATCGTTGTTGATACGGAAGGGCTTTCCGTGTTGACCGCTTGGGCTGCCGGAAAGTTTGCAGGTGACGCCGTGGGTATAGCGATGAAAAAATTTGAAATTGCAGACAAAGTCAAGCACAAGAAAGTTGTTATTCCTGGTTATGCTGCGGCAATTTCTGGGGAACTTGAAGAAGAATTGGATGGCTGGGAAATCCTGGTTGGACCGAGAGAGTCAGCACATATTCCGGCATACTTAAGAGAGTGGAAGGGTTAAAAAAGTGAGGAGATTTTATGATTCTGATTGGTGAAAACCTGAATGTTATGGTCAAAAAGATCGGCCAGGCGATAAAAGACAGAGACGCGAAACCAATACAAGGCATGGCCGTAGCTGAGTCGGAAGCCGGGGTAGATTACATCGATATAAACCTTGGTCCGGCAAAAAAAGGGGGAGAGGAACTTATGGAATGGATGGTGAAAATTGTCCAGGAAGTGGTGGATCTACCCCTGTATCTCGACACAACTAATGTTAAGGCCATTGAAGCCGGGCTGAAGGTCTATGTGAACAAACAAGGCAAGGCGGTGGTCAACTCTGTCATGTGTCGGCCTGAGCGGATGGATGCTCAAATTCCTGTAGTCAGCCGATATGATGCGGGAATGGTTGCCCTCCTTTGGGGTCCTGAAGGGTTACCCAGGGATGCAGCTGAGCGCGGAGTGTTGGCTACAGATATACTGCAAAGGGCGGTTGAAGCAGGGGTGACAGGAGAAGATATTTGGGTTGACCCGATCATAACGCCTGTGAATGTCCAACAGAATCAGCTGTTAGAGTGCAATCAGTTTATGTCTGAACTCGATATGATTGCAGAGGTGTTGGCCCCGGGATGCCGGTCCACCTGTGGCCTTTCCAATGTTTCTAACGGTGCCCCAGATCATCTAAGGCCCATTTTGAACCAGACCTATATGATTATGCTTGAAAGATTTGGTATGAGATCTTGTATCGTTGATGCCTTTGACAAGGATCTCCATGAAGTGGCGCACGGCAAATGGCCCAAGATCACTGCCGTGGTAAACGATGTGGTTGATGGTAATGAGATTGACATGGAAGGGCTGGACGAGGAGGCCAAAAAGTATGTAAAGACAGCCAGGGTCCTTTTAGGCCATTCCCTTTATTCTGATTCGTGGCTGGAGCTGTAGCCTGTCGTTCGGTATTTTCTCAGACAGAAAACCTCTTTCTCCTTGGATGGCACTAAAGTTGCACCGGTTTGGTATGCAAAGCAACCTAAGGAGTGTCTAACCAGTACCATGTTGACCAACAATGGTTTTGTTGAGCGAAGAAAATGCAAGCGGTTTCATGTGCAAGAAGGTGGGGTCGCCCTCGTTACGCTGCCCGGGCCACATTCTACAACAGTGGGTGATATCATAGACATAAGTATGAATGGCCTTTCTTTTCATTATATCTCTGATACGGCGCTTCCAAGTTGGGCAAGTGAATTGACGATTGCAATGGCGGAGCACAAGTTTTATTTACGTGGGTTACCTACTAGGAGCATTTCAGATTTTGAAATAGCCATGACCCCCTTTGGTTTCCTGTCTCCAAGGCGCCATGGTTTAGAATTTGACGAGCTTACCCTGGAGCAGACATCTTGCCTGGAACAATTTATTATAAATCATGCAACAGGCAAAGCGTAGGTCGTTGGTTTCTCTTTTTTAGATTAGGCCTCTGGTTGGTGTCATTTTTTACCAGGGGCTTTTTTTGTATAGCAGTTGCGCCTGTCAAATATTTGACAAGGTGATGTGAAACATGACAGTATTGAGTATCCTTCGTTGTTCGTGGATATGTGTGGAGCGTAGTTCAGAAGGCAAGTAGGACAATAAAGGGTTTGCAGTAAGAATTAAGCCATTTCCTCAAAAAAGGCCTGCGCCATTTTCTCGGCTGTCTTATTGTAGTTGACTACATAGGTTCCATTCTCGATCTTGTCTGTAATGGCCTGGACTTTTTCCGAGCGCACGTCTGGTTGGGCATCAATGGCTTTCCTGGCTATTTGAACATCTCTTGACTTTTGAGATAGATTTACAACCGTACCTCTCTCGACTTTTGAAGTTGCATCTATTGATCTGGAAGCGTTATTGACAGTCTCTTGGGTTCGGTCGGTAGTTGCTTCATTGACATATTTAGCAATTTCATTGTTTCCTGAGATTTTCATAGTCTAACTCCTCTTTTATCGGAACATATTGGCGTCAATCTTATTTTTGGTTATTTCTTCAAGACGGGTTCTGAGCACCTTTGAGTCTTCAATAGAAAGAGTTTTGATCTCTTCGCTTTTATCTTTATCAATTACTTTGAAGATAAACTCAGTGTTAACATTTTCTTCCGTTGCAAGATTCTTCCCATACTCGTTTTCGAGTTCCGCGAAGGCCTCCTGTTCCACGTTATTTCGTGGGCCGGAATGTACTATGCGATCAACGATATCTTTGGTTACCTTTTCAATAACAGCCTTTCGCTTTGCTTCACCAGAAATTGTAATGTTATCCGGCTGGTTAACAGAGGTGAGGCGTTTGTGCACTGCACGTTTGCTTAGGCTGAGCTGCTTGCTATAAGTCCTTAAGACATTATGAACTTGATAGTTAGTGATATGCATAAGCAATTCTCCCTGTTGCACTTATCGGAATATTTGTGTGAAACTTTAGGGGAAATGTATAGTTTTACATTTGAATGTGGGAAACCCGCGGAAGACGCTGTATTGGGGCAAAATATACCATTTCTGGACAGACACTAACGTCGCGGAAATTCTACAGCATTTTGAAATATAAAGATTTGTTGAGGTCGGATTTTCTGTGTCCCTACCAAAAACCTAGTCCGAAGGCGTTTCATAACTGATTGTCCGTGTATTGGGGAAGATGAGTCAAGAGGATAAGGCAACGCAAGGGGTATAACGGTTATCGAAAGGTCGACCGGTTTATATCACAGCATTGCGTGAGTGTCTTTCTCAATGGTCAGCAGTTTCATCAGGGCGGGAGTTTTTTTGTCGACCTAAAACCGCGCAAAGTCTGAAACGCGAATCCCTTGCTGGTTCCAGTGTGAATTTTCCTCTATTTCCTGCACAACGCCTCGGATGTGTCCCTTCGCCAAATCACACCGACATTCCAAATTTCCCCTTGACCCAGTCAGCCTGTTGCCCTATTAGTGCCAACAGAACTTGGTGGGCAAGGGCATACGAACGACCAGAAATGTGAGTGATCTATGTCTTGGGATTGGGACGAACTGAAACGGCGACAGAAAGGGTTTAGCGGTGGAAGATCGCAATCGAAACATTTGTGTATTGAACTAGGAGAAAAAAGTGCTTGAGACGTGGATGAGCATTGTAGGAGCATCAATGGCGTTGGCTGGAGTACCACAGATTACTAGACTACTCAAAAGAAAGAAATCTGACGATTTGAGTTTACTGTTGTGGTGGATAATTCTTCATGGTCAAGTTTGGTGGCTGATATATGGCTTTTGGAAGCACAGTAGGAGCTTAGTAATTACTAATACCCTCTGTGCTATTGCTTCAATTACAATAATCTATTTAACCGTTAAATATAGGAAAAGTGCCTGACCATCTACAGCTGCCTGACGACTCCAGGAATCAGTGGAAAATCCTGGAATGCCTTTCTGCCGTTTGAAGGTATCACTCGGCAAGTCGCTGACGTCAGTTATCTTGATCAACCAGATTTGCGTTAAGATCTGGGTCATGTTCGGAAACCCGGAGGCCACTCCCGGGGGCAATGCCCTCAAGTTCTACTCGTCTGTAAGGCTTGATGGACTTTTTACGAAGTCGTCAAGATTAGTGCGTAATTTTTGAGAGGGTTCAAATCAAACTAATGCAAGGAGAAAAGATTTAAATCGCAGCGTCGAAGAATGTCAAGTTCACCCCGGGGAAGGCTCTTAAGGAACGAGTTCAATAGATTAAGACCCAAAGGCACGAAGCAAATGGGTAAATGGTAGCCGTCGCTAAGACTCATGGACTCTAGATGCTAATTGCGGGAGTAAATAAGAGGACTTGAAACCATGGCCTTCTTGCGCCGGTAAGGGAAATGCCAAAGATGTACTTTCTACCTCAAAACCAGAGAAAGAGCCCCCGTGTCGCATGCCCCGCGACATAATCCGCAACCGAAGCATCTTCTTGAATTAATCTGGGCTATCGTCCTGCCATCTTCCTGAATGCCATCTATTGCATAAAACTGACAACGCTCAGCGCAGAGTCCGCACCCTTCACACAGCTCCGCGTCTACCACAGCAACATGTTCGGCTCTGGCAATGGTTTCTACTCCTATGATACACAGAGTTCGCATAGCCATACAATCACGAGCCGTACAATTACAGATTGCTCCGATAAAAGGAGTCAACATAGTCCAGATAGTATGTATTGCACCATCTTCTTCTATTTTTTCCATCTGAAGGATAGCTTCATCGACTGACAATGATTCGAGGCCCTCATCGGACGGCTTGCCGAAATAACTCATATCAAGGCCTTCATACCAGGCATCAGGACCGTAACTGATTGCATAACAACATCTAACTTCTTTTTTATCGACAGTCCAACGGCAAGCACACGGCATTCTGACAATGGTATCTGCCTTAAGAACTAATGCTTCAATTTCCTCCATGGGGAGTACCTGTCCGAAATGTTCGGTTTTGGCTTGCTGCTCCATATTTCTTCTTATGGAAGCAGGGAGCCGCTTCTTCTTAGCAAAAAGGATTTCAAGTCGTCCAAGGGTCTTGAAACCATCATTAATTGTAGACTCAAGGAAATTTTCAACATATCTTTTGCGCTTTAAATCGGTCACAAGATCTTGAGCATAATTGGCGGCATTCTTGTACCAGATCTTCCCATCCCCATGTTTTGTGCAAAATTCACACATGGTTTTCCCCATTCCTCCGTGTTTCGTGCCGCATATGAGAGAAAAACACGCCTAACATAATTATGCTTATAGAAGTTCGCCCTCATCCTGAGAATGATTTGGCTTCTCTTCGGATTTTACAGCTTTTTTATCCAGTTTGGCTTGTCTTTTTTGCTCTTTCTTCTTTTTCCTTGCCAATTCCTTCTGACGTTTTTGGAATTCAAAATTTGGTCTTGCCAATTTTGCCTCCTTCCTTGGCTGTTATTTTTGCCAAATAAAGAAAAGAATCGTGGGGATGTAAATACAAACAAAACGAAAGGGCACCCCTCCATATGAGAAGGAATGCCCTTATTCCCTTGGAAACAAAGAATTAACTCACAGTGACATTTGCAGCGCAAGGGCCTTTTTGTCCTTGCTCTATGTCAAAGGTAACTTGGTCGCCCTCATTGAGGGATTTAAAACCGCTTGCGTTGATTGCTGAATGATGAACAAACACATCCGGTCCGTCTTCCTGCTCAATAAATCCGAATCCTTTTTGGTCGTTAAACCATTTAACAGTTCCATTTGCCATGATAACATCCTCCTTTCTTAGAAATTTTCAACGTTACAAACTGGAGGATGCCACTTTGATAAAAAGTTTAGCCCTTCAGAACGAAACCGCCCCGCCAATTAAAGGCGGAGCTTAATTGATTGTGTGAACAATAACCTTACTTTTAGCAGAAAGCAAGGTTATTGGTTTTTTTAAAAAATCCCAGACGTCGTCTTCTGTAGCTCGGCTCACGGTAAGGATATCTACACTGCTCTGCCAGCGCACAAGCCTTCCTCCTGTTGGCATCATCAATGAAATAACGTTGGATATCACTGGGTGATTGCACATTATGACAGCAGTTTAGATAGTAAGAGCCAACATGTTGCGTAAAGAAAAGAACCACAGCTCAATACTTAGTACCTTCCTCCAATATTGCCTAACCTGCTCTTGTTGTTCTTGATTTTCCCATATTAATTATGTTATAGATACATTGATGCCATGCTGGCCATGACAGTGCCCGAGCATATTCTGTAAGGAGAGTAACAGTGTATCGTAGGTTTTTTGGGTTTTCGGAAAATCCTTTTGATGTCGCGACGAAACCAAAGTCCCTTTTTTTTAGCTCGGGGCATCGTGAAACGCTCTCAGTCCTTATGTCGGCGATCGGCGAACGTCGTGGCTTGATAGCCATAGTCGGCGACTTGGGCGTTGGCAAGACGACACTACTTAAAACAATGCTGGGCAGCCTCGATGAGAAAACCAAAGTGGTTTCCGTTTCCAACACCACCATGAGTTTTGACGAGGTGTTGGCGATGATCTTGGCAGACCTAGGCATAGCAGAGGCGGACGAGCGTCTGTCTGGAGTTGAAGCATTGCATCGGCTGAACGATTTTGCTGCCCAACAACTGGCCATAGGTAGCAATGTGCTACTGGTTGTGGACGAGGCGCAAAATCTCAATGGCTCTGCCATGGAAAGATTGGGCCGCCTTTTCAACCAACAAGCTTATAAGCGTATACCGATCCAAGTTGTCCTTTGCGGACTGCCTGATCTTGACGATAGGCTAAAACAGCTTGAGGTGTTTTTGCCCAATGATGTCGTAATCGTGAAACGACGTATCGCACCTTTGAGCAAGAAGGAAACGTATCAGTACATCCAGCATCATCTTGACCTTGCAGGTTATACAGGCCCCGCCCTTTTCACGCGCGGAGCACAACGGTTGGTATGTCAACACTGTAAGGGAGTTCCTCGAAACATTAATACACTTTGCGACAATGTCCTGTTGACTGCTTATGTACTGGGGAAGAAAAAAATCAAAGCAACCCTAGTTCAAAAAACCGTTGAAGAACTGTGTTGGAAGTCCTCTTCATCGTCTACTTGCAGTCAACTGTTCCCACGTACAGACGAGGGCAGTTCTCGATTAAAGTGGAGTATCCCTCATCCTCGGGTTGTCTTGGGTACAGGCCTGATGTTTACCGTCAGTGTCTTTTTTGTTACCGGACTTCTCATGGCAAATTACCTGCCTAAAGTGAAGAATCGTGATTCCCTACCGGGTCATGCCATGACCCGAGGCGGCAGTCCAGGCCAGTCAAGTGGTTTCCATAATTTCCGGGCATTGATACAAGAGGCTCACCGAGACAATTCAATGCCTCTTCTTGTTGCTTCAGCGAGGATGTCTGATGAAAAGATTAAATCCGACGTGAGTGCGATGACACCACATATCAACGAACATCGGAAATCCACGGAAGTTTTGTCGGTAACGACGGGAGGTGAGTCTGGGGCGAACACTGCGGTAGCTCAAGCAGAAAATGAGGATTCTTCTGGCATAAAAACGGGGCAGGTCAGTTTCAAAAAGCAAGCGGAGGCGAGCTTCGCACAGAGCACTCTGCCTTCACAAAAACCCAATGAAAAAGATACCAGTGTTGCTGCCTGTATCCCGGATTTCAAGAAGGATCATGCGGAAGTTGAAAACGTAGTAGTCCAGGTGGGATCTTACCGGAACAGGAAAACGGCTGAACATTTTGTAAGATCACTTAAGGGAAAAGGATATGACGTTTATCTGGAAGTGCGCACCCTAAAAAATTTGGGGCTTTTCCACCGTGTTCGTCTCCGGGGCTATAAAACTGTCGCAGTAGCTAGGGCAGAAATGCCACAACTCAGAGAACAAGGATTTAATGATGCCTTTATCCCCAGTCATTAACCCCAGTAGATTTTCACACTATTTGCTCCACCCATTGAATGTCCATATCTTGTTCGAGTTGGTCTTTAGAAGACAGAGGAGGAGATCCGGGGGCAGATCTCAAATATTAATTATCGTATACGTTTGAGACGTCCCGGTTGGTCTCTAATGTCATTTCTTGGACGGGAAACAGTTTTAGGATGTTTCACTACAGAAACTCACCGGCCTTTCTTTTGTTCCCTCGGATTCCAATATTTGGTATTTTTTTTCTCAAAATATAACCTTAATTGCCCAATCCTGGAGACATTCTCCCGACCCAATTTCCACTAACTAGCTGTAACTTCGAGCAAAACCTCACCCCAGTCAAGCTGGCACGATTCTTCCATATAATACTATCACTACGACAGCCCTGGAAGGGACGCCCTTCACAACCCACGAACAGGAGATTGGGTCTGATCCTTGTTCAGGGCTTTCGTGGTACCCATGTCGCCAACGGAGGTGATGTTATGGAAACCAAACCCTTTCTGACAGAGATTCCCCGCTTTAGGAAGTCTTTCCCGTGCTTCATGAGCGACTGTGAGAATGCCTCTGGACATGTGATCAGATTGAAGCACGGCACCGCCACCATTCAAGTCTGTCTGTGTGATGATTGCCTGAAAAAGCCACGAGACTCTGTCCTCCGAGGCCTGGGCATTCAGACCAAGGCCTTCAACTAGCCCAAAAACCCACATCTATCTCCGTTCAGCTCTCCGCAGAGGGCCTTTTCACGAAGTCGTCAAGTATCATTTTTGGGGAGGTCCCGGAGCTGTGAAAGATGCCGGCACTACGCAGAGCTTCTACAGCGTGGGTGTGGTTTCTTACCTGACGATCCATTTTGGCCCGCTCGTTAGGATCGTCATAATCTTCAATCAAACCAATAGCAGTATCAAAAGCAGTGGGTATGGCGGAGAGGGTGGGATTCGAACCCACGATCCCGTTATTAACAGGATACCGCTTTTCGAGAGCGGGGCCTTCAGCCACTCGACCACCTCTCCTGTAAACTTTTATATTAGTAACGCCTTGTATGAAACTTCACGTTAAAGTTTCATTTTCGTTCAAACCGGCTGAGGCCGCCGCCGGATAATAACTATCAAACTAATAACGTTTTTGCGGTAACCTGTCAATATATCAGTCTTGCAGATTTTGGGCTTGCACTAGGGCGTTCTTTTTAGTATTAACTTAAGGTTTGTCTGTAGGTGTTCACAGGTTCAGAGTTCACCGTTTAAGGTTGTCTTATCTTTGGTTGGTTTAGATTTTTTACAACTCTGAGCCTGTATGTTCAAAGCTCATTTTTGGATTGGACGGTTTTCTGCCATGGCTAAAACAATGCCCTTTCGAGGGGTTCTCTATAATCCGGATAAGATCCAGGATCTGAAGGATGTAGTCACGCCACCCTATGATGTGATTTCTGAAAGGCAGCGGCGCGCGTATTTTGAGCGGCATCCACAGAACGTTATCCGGTTGATTCTGAGCAAAGAACGACCGGATGATACGGAAAAGAACAACCGATATACCCGTGCAGGCGAGTTCTTTCGCAGTTGGCTCGATGCCGGGATCCTTAAGCAGGATGTGGAACCAGCCCTCTACGTGACTGAAATGGATTTTAGCAACGAAGATGAGGTTCGCACGCGTCTCGGGTTCGTTGTGTTGGTTCGGCTTGAGGATTTTGGAAGGGGGGGTATCCTTCCCCACGAGAAGACCTTCTCGGCCACTAAGGCAGATCGTCTCAAGCTCATGGAGGCTTGTGAAGCGAATTTCAGCCCAATATTTTCATTGTTTGCGGATCCTGATGAAGAGGTCATGGGACTGCTTCGGGCATGTACGGAAAGGGTTGAACCAGACATTGATTTCAGGGAAGTAATTGGATATCGTCACCGACTCTGGCGTGTGACAGATCGACAAATCCACAGACAAGTCAGTGAAAAAATGGCAGCCAGGTGTCTCTTTATTGCCGATGGACACCACCGGTACGAAACGGCCTTGAACTATAAAAACCAGATCATGTCCCGGATCATGTCACAGAACGGGACGTTTGATTCAGAAGCCCCATGCAATTATGTCATGATGTATCTTACGAGCATGCAAGACCGTGGCATGATAATACGTTCAGTGCACCGATTGCTTTCCAAGGTCCCACAGAATGCCATGGACGGTTTTGTTAAAAAGGCTAAGGACTTTTTCGATGTTGAGGTTCTGAATGCACAAGCTGGCAATTACGACGATGCTCGAACCACGTTGATTTCCAAGATCCGGGCAGGGGCAGATCAGGGCGTTATGGGTGCTGTCGTTCGAAACCACGACCCGTTGTATTTTCTTCGGGCAAAAGAAGGCATCATGGATCGGCTTTTTGAAGGAGATATCTCTGCCCCCCTCAGGAAACTCGATGTCAAGATTGCCACCAAGCTTGTGATACAGAAGGTTCTGGAGTTTGACAAGGCTGCCCTGGATGATGAAAAGCGGATCTCATACACGAGCCGAGCCCCTAAAGCCTTTAAAGCTGTCAAGGAAGGTAAATGTGACGTAGCTCTTATCCTCAACCCAACCAGGCTGTCTGACGTGGAGGAAATCTCAAGGGCGGGTCTTGTCATGCCAAAGAAGTCCACCTATTTCTTCCCCAAGGTTGTGAGTGGTCTTGTGATTAATAAATTGGATTGAGGAATTCAGTTGCCGGTTGTCAGTTTCCAGTCGTCAGCAAAATAATCAGTTACAGTTGTCAGAAAAAAACCGACAACCGAGCACCGGCAGCTGGCAACTGACAATTGTCGAAGCGAAGCAGAGATCCCGCCGAAGGCGGGAACTACCAATGACGAAAGATCAATCACTACATACTACGACGGATCAACTCTTCCAGGTTCGCCTGAAAATACGCCAAAAACAAAAGGGGTACAGATTTTCAACCGATACGGTGATATTGGCTCATCACATTTGTCTTGAGCATGGGGAGTGCGCAGTTGATCTGGGGACAGGCTGCGGGATTATCCCGATCATTGTCGCTCATCGTTTCCCATCGGCAATTCTTTATGGCATTGAAATTCAAGAAGATCTTGCCAAATTGGCCCTGAGTAATGTTGCGCTCAATTATATGGAAGATAGAGTCTTTATCGAACACGGTGATATGAAGGATTTTACGTCTTATTTCAAGGTCGGGATGGCAGATGTGGTTTTTAGCAATCCACCTTATAGGAAGGTCTACTCAGGCAGGATAAGTCCGGATGCGGAGCGGGCAATAGCCCGGCATGAGATTCATGCCAATCTTTTTGATGTAATCTACGCGGCCCAAAAACTTCTCAAGCCCTTAGGGCGGCTTGTGGTGATCTATCCTGCCCAACGTAGTGTCGACCTGATTGTCCAGATGAGAGCCCTTAAACTGGAGCCCAAAAAGCTGAGATTGATTCATTCGAAATATGATTCAGAAGCCAAATTGATTCTGGTAGAGGCACGGAAAGATGGTAATCCTGGTGGGGTAAGCTTCATGCCGACCCTTATCGTTCACAATAGGGATGGGAGTTTTACAGAGGAAGTTCGGGAGATGATGGTTTGCAATCCCTCAATTGTGGGGCAACAGGCCCAATCTTAAAACGTATGTCTTTTATTGTTTCACTGCCGACGGCGTTATTTAATTTGTCCATAATCTCGGTTTTGAGAAATTGGAGTTGCTGCATCCATGGAGCATTTGAGACGTTGACAATAAGCATTCCTTCCTTGATAACTGCTGGTGTGGCATTCTGAGAGATCGTAGGACCAACCAAGGCTGTCCACTGGTTCCAGAGTATGTTGAGTTCTAAGTCAACATCAATATTGGAATGCCTAAGGGCTTTTGTCAAGATAGCCTCAAGAGGGGCTGGTTTCCCCATTTTTTTTCTTATTCGCATTTTTGACGGTTTCCCCAAAAGTCAGATTCTGATGGCAAAGTAAAAAGCTCCAAATTCAAGGCGCGCAATTCTTGAGGAATGAGGCGTACTTATCGTACGCCGCAGTGACGAAAGATGCAGCGCAACGCAGACACGCAGTGAAGCGTAGCGCTAACTTGGACTTTTTACGAAGTCATCATTTTTATGTCTCTACTTGACTGCTGTAGTGGATGTCAAGGAATATGAACGTTTAAGAAATCTCATGTGTTTTTCCCTTGACCGAGTGTGTTTGGTGACCTACACTCTGAATCACATTTGGTCTTCATATTTTTCTTAACAAGCGGGTAGCTTTGAAAAGGAGCGGTCAATGGCCTGGGATTGGGATAAGTTGAAGCAAAAGCAGCAAAGACCTGGTGGTGGCGGTGGGCCTAACGTGGATGAAGTGATCCAAAAATTCAAGCAGTTTAACAAGCCGGGGGCATGGGTCATTGTCTTGATCATTGCCGCGGTTTATCTGGGCAGCTCGGCTTTTTTTACGGTGGCAGTAGATGAAGTAGGGGTGATTCAGCGGTTTGGAAAATATGTGCGCAAGACAGGGCCGGGCCTCCACTTTAAATTGCCCAGCGGCATTGAGAAGGTAAGCAAGGTGAAGGTGCGCTTTGTCTACAAGGAGGAATTCGGCTTTCGGACACTTCGCGCAGGGGTTCGCACACAATATGCTTCCGACAGGGCCTATGATGACGAATCTCTTATGCTGACAGGTGACCTGAATGTGGCCGTAGTGCCGTGGATAGTGCAATATAGAATAAAGGATGCGTACAAGTATTTATTCAAGGTTCACAACGTAAGAGCTACGTTGCGGGATTTATCAGAGTCTACAATGCGTCTAGTTGTAGGAGACCGGAGCATTAATGAGGTGATCAGCTCGAGGAAAGAAATCGCTGATGAGGCTCGTGGGTTGTTGCAAAAGGAACTGGATGAAGCGGATACGGGGCTGTCTGTTTCTACCATTGAGATGAAAAAAACGAATGTGCCGGAGCCGGTCCAACCCTCTTTTAATGATGTAAATCAGGCGGTTCAAGAAAAAGAGCGCATTATCTATCAGGCGAAAGAGGAGTATAATAAGGCCGTTCCGGCGGCCAAAGGTCAGGCGAAAAGAACGATAAAGGCTGCCGAGGGGTATGCGCTGGATAGGGTAAATCGGGCGCAGGGTGATGCTTCCAGGTTTGTGGCCCAGTACAGGGAATATGCTAAGGCAAAGGATATTACCCGCAGGCGGCTCTATCTGGAGGCGCTTAAGGAATTGTTTCCTAAGCTGGGCAAGAAATACATCATTGATTCGGACCAAAAGAATGTGCTGCCACTACTGAATCTTGGCAGAGATGGACAGGGGGCGGTGAAATGAAATACAAAGGGGTTATAATTGCATTGGTTATTGTTGCTTTCCTTGCAATTTCCGGGGGCGTATATACGGTGGATGAAACTGAGCAGGTGATAGTGACTCAGTTCGGCAAGGTAGTCGGTGAACCCATAAAGGAGCCAGGTCTTTATTTCAAGGTTCCCTTCATACAGGATACCCATTATTTCCCGAAGAACTTACTGGACTGGGATGGTGAAAAGGGACAAATTCCCACCGAGGACAAGACTTTTTTGTGGGTAGACACTTTTGCTCGCTGGAAGATCGTAGATTCTCTGAAGTTTTATCAGACTGTAAACAATACGACCGGTGCATTAAGTCGCCTCGATGATATCGTTGATGCGGCGGTTAGAAACCTTATTACTTCGTATC
>MAVP01000033.1 GCA_001751075.1 Desulfobacterales bacterium S7086C20
ACATATGAAAACATGCTTGCGCTCAAGGGTGGTGGTACTGATAGGTCTGCTTCTTGGGTATCTACGAGTCGAGTCGTAACAGCGGCGTCTTTTTATTGTTGGACCGGAATCTGTTATGATCGACGATTTCTTCTGTATGTCTATTACAGAAGAAATCGTGCAAAGTCAAGATGTCAGACACCAAGAAGAGCACGCGAGAGAGCTGCCTTAAGGCCTTTGCTGTTCATATTTGGTTGATATTCAAAAACCCCGGTCATATTTACTTGATTAAGAATTAAGCCTCCATCATACTTTCTATACCAATGGAAATAGCAGTTTTCCAGTTTGGGAAGAAGGGAGGAGAGTGAATTATGAAAAAATGGATCCTTATAGGGGGCGGGGTCGTCATCGCCATTATCATCGTCCTGGTTGTAGGGATCTCCAACCTCGGTTCCATGATTAAGCGTGCGGTGAACACATACGGTCCAAGAATAACAAAGACAGAGGTACGCCTGGTGGATGTGGATGTATCCATATTTTCCGTGGAGACTAATCTGAAAGGCTTTTATCTCGGCAACCCCAAGGGATTCAAGTCGCCGAAGGCCATAAGTGTGGGATCAATCTATGTGGATGTTGGTGGGGGGGCCGTTACTGGGGAGACGATCATTATTGACAAGATAGAGGTGGTTCGTCCTGAGGTCACCTATGAAAAGGTGCGCGGAACAGACAACTTGAGAACCATCTTAAACAACCTGCTTTCACTTTGAAGAATGTATACCCAATATCTCACAACAAAAAGGCCGGGATTTACCCGGCCTGAAATTGTTTGGCTCCCCAGCACGGACTCGAACCGCGGACTCGATGGTTAACAGCCATCTGCTCTGCCAACTGAGCTACTGGGGATCAGTTTTTAGTGATTATTTATCAAGCTTTGCGTTCGGTCTCTGAAACCGGACAGCCAATACCGGCTGAGCCAAACTACTTACATTTATCCTTCCGTTCCTAAAACATATTATTTTAGCAAATCTTTTTTCTAAGTCAAGATCAAAACAGCTGGAAATATCAAGATCCGGGGAAAACCTTAACATAAAGGGTTTCAAGTCTGTCACTCTCGACCGTGCTCGTGGGAATATCTTCCATGCTTGTGGGTGTGCACGTGGGTGTGGGGAATCAGGGCATCGTCCCAGGAGATCTTGCCGTTTACCAAGGAGGTAATGTAACTGGTCGTTTCCATCAAAAAGTCCATATTGTGAGAAACAAGCAGGTAAGACATCTCAAGGTCTTCCAGGATGCCGACAAGCCTTTTTTCTGTTGCTTCATCCAGCCCCGTTGTTGGTTCGTCAAGGAGTAACACCTCAGGTTCCATGGCAAGTACTGTTGCAAGGGATACAAGTCTTTTTTCTCCACCAGACAATTTGTAGGTTATCCTATCTTCAAATCCTGCCAGGCCCAGATATTGTAAGGTTTTCTGGGCGATGGTCTTGGCCTCATCTTGTGACTTTCCAATATTTAAGGGGCCAAAGGCGACATCTTCTATGACCGTTGGGCTGAACAACTGGTCATCGGCATCTTGAAAGAGCAAGCCGACCTTTTTACGCACACATTTAAAGTCCTTTTCATTTCTTACAGGCTGTCCTAGGATTTCAACCTGGCCGGATGCGGGTTTTAAGAGGCCCATAATAATATGAAAAAGTGTTGTCTTCCCGCTTCCATTCGACCCGGTCAATCCGATCTGATCTCCGCGATGGATCGACAGGTTAAGCCTATCAATGACAGGGGCGTGGCCTGGATAACTGAAAGAAATCTCTTCCAATTTGATAATTACATGATTCTTGTCCATTCCAAAAGCCCTAGTGCTGCGATTAAGCTTAGCGTTACAAAGAGTGATAGACAATCTGTACGATTAAACGAAAAGTGTTTCAAACTGTAAAGCCTTCCGGTAAAGTTTCGGCAGAGCATGGCATTGTGTACCCTTTCTGCTCGGTCCGAGCTTCTGACAAGGAGCATTCCGACCAAATGGGCAAATGTTTTATAGGTATGCATGTTGGTTCCAGGATTGAAGGCCCGCACCTTCATGGCATTCAGCAGTCTAAGATATTCCCGATGAATTACGTGGATATACCTGTAAGTAAAGAAAAAAAGGTGGATAAGCTTCTGAGGAACCTTCAGTTCATGGAGGGCATGGCCCAAGGTCAGGATAGGCGTTGAGCTGATCAAGACAATCAATGCGGCCATAATGGCATTCGATTTTATGGTAATTTGCGCAGCATATGTTACTCCTTCGTAGGTAGCAACGAGTCCTGCGATGGCCAAAAGGGGCTTCCCCTGGGTAGAAAAGGGGAGAAAGATCCACAGGAAAAGGATAAAGATGTTAACAGGAATGAGGCGACGTACAAATTCCTTTGGGGACACCTTTGCCAACATTACGATACAAAGGGCCAAGGTCAGTGCAGCGGAAAGGGCAACGAATCGGTTAGATACGGCCACGATTACGGAAAAGAAAAAGACCGCTACTATCTTGACTCGGGGGTCGAGCTGGTAGGCAAAAGAGTTCTTGTTTGTGTATCCTTCGCTGATCATTACGACTATTTGCTCATATTACTACGATTCTTAAAGTACAAGGCCACCCCTACGAGACCAAAGATATAGCCGATACCACCCATGATCTCAGTTATTGTCGGCCTCTTATCGATGGATTCTGAAAGGAGATCAACTATTGGTGCAAGCTTTCTTTCCAGGGCATCGTTGACGAGATGTTCTATTTCTTCACGGGTTATGCCGGCATCAATGGATTTAGAAACTTTTCCTTCTCTGTTCTTGCTAGGCAAAAAAGTGTCCACCTTGCTCTGAGGGCCAGTGTCGCTCTTTTGTATGATGCTCCGCTCAGATTCCCTTGATACCCCTTTAAAATCTTCTGCCGGTATTTTCCATTCGGCCCGATGGCCCATTGAGGCTTTTAGTACAACTCTAAGGTCTGTTTCCTTGGGCGTTTTAAAGGAAAATCTTCCCTTATTGTCCGTTTTTCCCTCTAGGAGGCGATTGCCTTTGCCGTCTAAAACAAACACGGTGGCATCCCGGATCTCCTTCCCTCCACTGATCTTGCTCTCTGTGTGAACGGTATTCCCCTCAACCCAGGCAAATATCATCACCTTGTGGGCTATAGCCGGGGTATTGCAAAATGCAAGCCACAAAACAGCGAAAAAACAGGAGATCGAGCGTGTGATAAAAGTCTTGCCAATAAGCTTATCAGAGTTTTTGGGCATATTGTCCCTCCAGCAATTCCGGTTTTACCCTCCTTAAGAATAGTGTGCATGCCGCTGTTAGAAGACCTTCTATCAACATCACAGGTAAATGGGCTGCTACCGCTACTTTGGCGGCAAGCAAAAAGGCATCGCCGGTAAGATACAATGACAACGCAACTAAAATGCCGCTTAACAAAACTGCGCAGCACCCGCATGCAAAGGCTGCAATGCTGAATCCAAGCCGGCCGGAATTATTCCTGACGACCCTTCCGAAAAAATAATAGCAGGTAACAGCGGGCAGGGCCATGTTTAGGGTATTTACGCCAAGCGTTGTGATGCCTCCGTACTGAAAAAGGAGGGCCTGAAGTGTCAAGCCGACCAGGATAGCCGGAAAGGCCTTCCAGCCGAGGATAAAGCCAAGAAGTCCATTTAAGATCAAATGGACAGAAATTGGCCCCAAAGGCACGTGGACAAGGGAGGCTACAAAAAAGGCCGCCGAGAGGATACCGACAGTCGGAATGTCTTTTTGATCAATATGTTTCAGGCCTATTGCCACCCCCGCCGTGGTTAGTGCGGCGCCTGCTACAAGAATACTTGGCGATAAGACCCCTTCTGATATGTGCATGGTTCAAGTACCTCCAACAAAAAAAGCCACGAGACGTGCCCCTTTTTCTTTCGAGCATGCGCCTTCGTGGCACAAATACTGACCTGAAATCTTATCTTTCACGCGGGAAGCTTCAACAACCCATTATTTTTATAATGATACTAGCCCGAGCGACCTTTGTCAAGGTCAAAACCGCGATGTTCCTTCTTTGTCAGCACCGTTTTTAATGCTTCATCTTTTCCTCTCACGTGTCGATGAAAAGAATAAAAGATACAAATCCAGAACTCTAGTTCAGCAAGGCGGATTTTATAATTATGACATTTCAAGATCGTTCTGATACCCCTGAGATACTTTCATGTGAAAAAGACCGCTTACGAGCCCTGTCCATCTATATCATCCGTTCGATTGTGGAGCAACATGAAGGGCAAGTGGAAGAAGATGAGATTTCAAGGTGTATAGATATCAGCGTTCCGGATGCCGAGGCGAGTTTATGTGCCGAGCAGATTGGCGAACAGATGGGCTTGATGTGTTATTGCATGTATACCCATGTTGATGCCCTTTTTAAAGGCAAACTCCCACCGGGCCTTTATAACAACTGACACTACGGGTTTCTCCAACCTTAAATTCCGAGCCTTTGTTTGGATCCAAAAGAAAAGCCGCTTCAGGAGGTTGTTCCTGAGCGGCTTTTAAGGTTTACGCTGCAGCTTATACCATTCTAATCTACCGGCCTTAAGATCCGGTACACCTGGGCCCCAACAATACTGAACCAGGCAAGCCAACTGTAGACAAGGACTTCGTAGCATTTACATATTGATAAGGACAGGGTCTTGCTCATCCCCCTTTCCACCAATCGACAATGTACATGAAGGGGGTTATACTTGTGTTGAATATTTAGAATCCAGTTTAGCATCTCAGACTGTCCTTCATTTCCCCTTTTGGTACAACTTCATCTTTCTGCCATGTTCTTTGTTTTGGACCTTGATATTACAAGGGTTGTGCCAAGGATGCCAAGCCGAAGGCAAAAAAATCCATACGATGTTTTTGTAGTTATATTACCACTAGTTACAAGAATATCTCCGCGGGGCATAATGCTGTATATCTCCTAAATTGGGAGAATCCCTTTCCCAAAAAGTGGAAAAGTATTGCTCATATGTTTGCGGTGTTTCCACAAATTAGCGGGGAAAGAGGACAAGACTGGCGTTATGCGGACACACTAATTAGCTCTTGTTAGGTTGTTGACGATGATTTAGGAGGTGGGTTTTATCAGTCTACAAATATGTATCCCGACTATTGTGAGCCATGCAAGCCAACTATATACAAGCATTTCATAATACTTGCAGATTGAAAGAGACGCATTTTTGTTCAGTCCCTTATCAACCAGGCGGCAGTACACATGGAGTGGATTAAAACGGTGCTGAATGTTGAGTAGCTTCTTTGACACAGTGAAAATACCCTATGGTAACAGAACTCGTTTTTGAAGTGGGAAGACTTTAAGTCTCCTAATCCCTTTTAATAATTGTCTCCTACAAACTGTGTGCCAATGAATTCACAAAAAAAACGAGTGATGATGTTATCTATATATATCGTATAATTAGAGCTTCACCCCCGTACTTAGACTTCCCTTTTGAATGTGAACTCCCATTGCACAAAGGGATTTAATTGCCAAAAAGTGGCAAACAATTACACACATAACCCTTATCCCCTGGCCCTATTGCTCCTTCCCGCAATCGAAACTTATCTGGAACCGTACTACTTATGACTATACACTATCAGTTTTTTCTTCTTTCTTTGTTCACGATCTTTTTGTGTAAAATCAGGGCGATAAGAAAAGGAGGTGAAAAAATCACCAACAAGCTGCGGGTATTATCACAAAGAGGCAAATGTGTCAAATAAATTTTTTCCTCCTGTGTCGTTTATGTACTCATTTCTTGTGGGTTTGCAGCGATCGCGCCATGGAATATTATGCCAAATATTGGCACAAAATGTCACTGTGTATGCGCCGTGTTAGCGTTTCGTTTTACTGAATGTTTTTACCGTGTTGGGGTTTCAACATGGTCGGCCGACTTATAGAAATGCCGATAGCGGAAAAGAAATGCCACAATCTGGCAAAGAAATGCCATGCCATGCGCCTTCGTGGGGTGCCATCTGCTTTTAGACTATCCCTCCCTCAGGTGCACCAATAGGTGGTTTGCGGCTTTTCTTTATACAAAATTGCCGAAAAATGATTTTTGGCATTTTTATTGCTTTTAATGCTCTTGATTTTTTGATATCTATGGGCAACTTGGAAGACCAATTCATCGCATTGAAGTCGATCTTGATGGAGGCAAACTATGAACATCGACAGAAGAAATGAGATGCGTATCCCACTGCTATTGCCTGTGGAATACCAAAGATTTGACGATGAAGCCGGCGACTCCACCATACACAACCTGAGTTGCCACGACCTGAGTTGTCATGGTATAGCCCTGACATCTGAGATGCCATTAAAGGTGGGAGAAGCGTGTTATTTTTCCCTTCCCCTGTCTCACTATGAAAATGTTACTAAGATTAAAGGCAAGGTTTGCTGGAGTGAAAACCTGCCGGATGGCAGGGAGAAAATAGGGGTTCAGTTGCATGAACCTATTAATTTTCCTATCCCCTTTCCAATAGTCGAAAAGGCAGCAAGCAACTTGCAGGAGGGCGCAGATACTCGCGTAGCTCTTATGGGTCAGGCATTGAGTGATGCCTGTTTGTGGGTCAATCCAAAAGGAGAAATCGTACAATATGACGAACGTTTGATCGCTTTCTTGGGATGTCATGATACGGAGATAAGGGGAAAGCGTTTTTCTGATTTTGTTTATCCTGATGATCAAAAAGATCTGCAGAGTTTTTTTAGAAAATTAGCAACCGACGGTGATTCTATGCCGTCTACAACGCTGATTCGCCTTCAGTCTGATGAGAATAAGCCGATTTTTTGCGAGATTCGCGTACTGCCCAAGTCACCTTTGTCAAATGTGATGGAGATTTATGTCAGGGACATGACAGAATTCCATGAGCTTAAGGAACAAAATAACCACTTGAAACAAATGGTCAATGCTCTTGAAAAGACCATGCCTGGCAAGATAATCCGTCTGAATCCTGATTTAACCATAGCTGAAGTTCGTGGAGGTTCGTCAGGTGTCAAAGGGAAAAGGCGAAAAACCCGTTTCAAGGGGATGGATCTTCGCAAAACCACTGAGCTGGCAGAAACAAGAGTAAACGGGAAGAGCCTCTGGGACCAATTGCAGTCATGTGTCCGAACAGGTAAAGATTATACCAGTAAATCTTGTAACTATCCGGGCCGCTCTGGGAAGAGCGCAGACCTTTTTCATCCTGGAAGCTTCCGTGCAACGATTAGTCCGTTAGTCGGTTTGGATAACTTGGTCTCTTCTCTTCTAATGATAGTAAAGGCTGAAGCCCCTTTCGGCATAATGAATATTGATGAAGATAAAAAGGAAGAAAAGTGGAATCATTTTCAACAAATACTAGGGGTGTCTACCGCAGGTTTTCTCCTCAGCGATCTTTTAAAGCAGGTCTGTAATCCTTTCACCTGCCTGCTGGCCCAGCTCGATCTTTTCCGATACAAAATGGCACTGGACAGAAAGAAATCTCATACTGACAATGCTGATAACGCTATTCTTTATGCAGAAGAAATGGCCAGTGTCAAAAAACATGTCAGGGAGATTTCTGATAAATTTAAGTACATGCTTGAAAATGCCTGTTTGGGTGAACCTGCCGGGACGACTCGCTTTGATATTAATGAGAGTCTCTCTAGGGCAATAACCATTGTGAATATATTTGAAGGGCTGGGAGATAGTAGTATAGGGCTTGCCTCTTCTTCCGACCTGCCGATGATCGAATCAGACCAGCAAGAATTTGTCATGATATTTCTTATTCTCCTGTTGCTATCGAGAGATTGCTTGAAAAGTGTGTCTGACACAGCCATAAGGTGTGAGACTGCCATGGACAATAATCATATTGTTGCAAGGATTTCTCATAACGGTCACATACAACAAGAAAAATACATGAAAATCCTCTTTCAGGGCAACCCTATTGAAAGTTATTTCTTTGAGCCTGGTTCTGTACATTTTATGGAAACGATCCTGTACTATGCAAATCTTTTATTGAAAAAAAATGATATAAAAACTAAAATCACAAACATTCCTGGCCATTTTGAGCTTTCACTTATTATTCCATTCACATCTGAACCAAGCCAGCGGTAATAGCGAGAGGCTCTACACTCGATTCTATGACACACGAAGACGCCGGTCATTATGCCCGAAAGCATGGTCCAAAGGCGGTCGTAAATACAGCGACACGAGATATGCTTTCAATACGGGCCATAAAGGGGAAACTGCCGTGCGCAGTGGCCTTTAAAGTGGCAAAAGATCTTGGTCGATCTCCTAAAGACGTTGGGCGAACGGCAGATCTTATGGAGCTTCGGTTAGTCAAGTGTCAGTTGGGCCTGTTTGGTTATTACCCCAAAAAAAGTATTCTCAAGCCTTTGTCATCAGTGAATACGGATCTGGAAAAAGTAATACTAGAAGAGCTTAAGGATAATCGATTGCCATGCAAGAAGGCATGGGAGATTGCCAAGAGATTCGGGGTACACAAGATAAAACTAGGCAGTGCCTGTAATGCCCTGGAAATCAAGATTGCACCATGTCAATTGGGGGCGTTTTGATTTTTTTAATGGTGCCACCCTGTTTCTTTCTCCCTCAAAAAGGCCAACACGGCGCCGATTAATTACAGCTACTACCCCCCTCTTTATGAACGATATCTTCAGCCACCCGAGAGGCATTGATGAAACAACAACTCGTAGAAATGCTTTGCGAAAAGTCTTTTATGTACAGCAAAGACCCCATATACAAGCTGGCTTCCGGCCGTCAGAGCCAGTTCTACGTAAACTGTAGGCCAACTACTCTTCATCCCAAAGGGATGTACCTTGTCGGGCACTTGGTCTTCAATTGTATCGAGAGACTTAATGTCCAAGGTGTGGGAGGGCTTACCTTTGGGGCAGATCCTATCGCCATGGCCACGGCCTTTACCTCGTATATGAGAAAAAAACCGCTAAAGGCTTTTTCCGTACGAAAGACCCAGAAGGACCATGGCATAGTGAAATGGGTCGAAGGAGACATAACCCGTGGCGAGAAGGTAGTTATTGTGGAAGACGTTGTCACCACAGGTGGTTCCACTATCAAGGCCTTAGACCGCGTCCAGGCTGAGGGCCTTCATGTTGAAAAGGTGGTGGTCCTTGTTGACCGCCAGGAGGGAGGCATGGAGGCAATAAGGGAACACGTGAACTCTGTGGAAGCAATTGTTACCATCGAAGATCTCATGAGGGCACATCGGCACAAAGGTTAAGGGCTACGAGATTGTCAGGCGTCCACCCTCAAGGGTTAGGATCTTGTCACAAATCGACTCAAGCCACGCCATATCGTGACTTGCCACCACCAGCGTTGTATCCCAATGTGTTCTGGCTGCGAGGGATGCCTCTTTGATGCGCCTTGTGCTTTCTGCATCCAAACTAGTTGTAGGTTCGTCTAAAAGGAGAACCTGGGGCTTTAGTATCAACCTTGCTGCCAGGGCCACTCGTTGGGCCTCGCCGCCGGAAAGCTCGTGCCATGATCTCCTGACGAAGTCCTCGGGACACAGCCCTACCATGTCTAATACTTCTCTTGCCTTGTCAGGCCTGTTATCTTCACCACGTACCCTAAGTCCATATGCTACGTTTGCCTCTACAGAACGCTTGAGCAAATACGGTTCTTGAGGAAGGAGGGTTACCTTCCTGCGCACCCAGTCTTGCCGTGTGCAGCATGCCTTGCCCTGAAAAAAGACCTTTCCCTGTGCGGGGGCTTCCAAAAAGGCAAGGATTCTGAGTAGTGTACTCTTCCCGCTGCCATTGTGCCCGACCAAACCAATGATACTTTTACTTGCGATAGCAAGAGAATCGATACCCAATACGGCCCTTCCACCATATTTCTGTATGATATCCTCAAGGCGGTAGAGCAAGGGTTCCTTGCTAGTGTCTTGTGCCATTATTATCCCACCCTTTTTCGAATACCGCACATGGAAAGGTTTACGGCAAAAGCTATTAACATAAGGACTATTCCCAGGGCTATCCCCATAGAAAACTCACCTTTTCCCGTTTCTAGGGCAATTGCCGTTGTGATCGTCCTGGTGTGCCATTTTATGTTACCGCCAACCATCATGGAAATGCCCACTTCTGAAACAATCCGACCATAGGCAGCCATGGCGGCAAGCATCACACTGAAACGGGCTTCCCACAGCGTGGTGAGCAAGACTTGACGTGGTACAGCACCTAGGCTCAAGAGGGTAGACTTCAGCCGCATATCCAGGTTTTCTACAGCCGTTGCCGTCATTGCCACAACAATGGGTAAACCGAGAATAATCTGCCCGGCAGCAATGCCCGGGAGTGTAAAAAGAAGTCCAAACTCCCCTAGTGGACCCCTGCGAGTCAAAAAGGCATAAACCAAAAGGCCAATAACAACCGTTGGAAAAGAAAGGAGTGTATCTACCACAACCCGAAGAGGAGCTTTGCCCGGGAAGGTGGTATGTCCCAGCAAGAATCCCAAAGGAGTTCCTATAACAAGACTGCCGACGATAGACATACTGGACACCTGAAGGGTAACCCAAATAGCCGAGTATGTCTCTGCATGTCCGGAACTGAGGAGGGAAATGGCTTCAACGAAACCCTTAAATATGTAGTCCATAACCTTATGGCGGCATCATGCTTGACGGATTCACAACGTTTCGGATTCCGGAATCACCGGGCAAAAATAGCATCTATGCCATATCTGGCATAGATGCTATTTCTAGCAAAAATCGACCGGCATGTCAATCCAAATCACGGCATGTTATGCTGAGGGGGTATAGTAGCTGGGGACCACTTTTCCGGGCAGAAAGAAGATACAGGGACTACACCTTTAGCTTTTCCCATTTCAGGGCATAGGCGATTGCAATTCCTACAGCAAAACCAACGGCCAGATTGGAGGCAAGGGTAATTCCCAGCATGACCAGGGTAACAAAAAGGTCTTTTCGTTCTTTCATATCAATAATGGTCAAGGCAAGCTGACTGCCTGCGAAGATCAACAATATCCCTAACACCGACATAGGAAGCAAATACAAAAGAGCAAGGGCATGGTCACCCAAGAAAATGGCCAGAAACAGGAAGATAACACCGATCATAAGGTTAGAGCCCGCTGTACGGGCACCAAACCGATAGTGGGCCGCCAAGCCCCCCGCCCCATGACAAAGCGGCATACCTCCTACAAGAAAGCTTAAAAAATTGGCCAGGCTCATCGTAATACATAATGCTTCACAGGTAACCTTCTTTGAGCCTTCCGGAAAGTATTCGAGGGAAAGATCTGCGTTGGCTATTACAGCGTTTCCCACTGTCATGGGAATTTGTGGCAATACCAGCACGAGGAGCGCAAATGTAAAATCAGCAGCTGAAGGTATCCCAAAGGGCAAAATGTCCGGAAGATACAAGCCGACACGGAGATCCTTAAACCCCTCATATGTTCCAAGAATTAGCCCCAAAACAAGACCGCCCAAGACTACAACAAGGCCGGCCGGAAATCTTCTGTTTGCCAGAAGCAACAGCGTCAAGGCACCGCCTACTATCCCTATAACCAGCCCAATGGGGACTGGACCCAGATTTTGTACAGTCAAGTAGGGTTCGGCTGCCTTCTGAAGGACCTGAAATTGCGAAGAACCCGCCATAAACCTGACGCCCTGAGCCATTAGAAGGGTTCCTGTAGAGATCTGTACCCCCCTGACAACCGATTTCGGGATCCATCTTCCGAGAACCCTGATGGCCCCTGTTCCCCCAAGAACAAGAAGAAAAAAGGCAATCAGGACCCCCGAGGCTGCAATCTGAGAGGCTGTTATTCCTGTTGCAATAGCGTAGGCCCCGATGACCTTCATGGGTTGGACGGGCGAGGTCACACCGTAGTAACACCCGGAAAAAATAAAGAAAACCCCGACGCTTAGGAACAACCCGGAAGGGCTTAGACCATTGATTATGATCATGCCGATAGCCAAAGGAAGGAGTGTGCCAAGATCTCCTAAGGAACCAGCAAACTCCAGTCTATTAAATCTATAACGTCGCCTCATTATCTCTGACCTCTCGTACTAAGCAGAAACGCTGGAGTTTAAACTCTTACTATCTTTTATGTGAAATCACAACACATTCGGGAACAACCCAGCGCCACCAATGAGTTGTATCGACGAATTCTTGGCACAGTCCTTGTTCAATAAATTCCTTGACATCGACACCCCCCGTTGTAAACCTGCTAATCAGAGTTGAGCTTGTAAAAAACCACTACTTGAGGAATTACCTGGAACATGAAGGTTCATCAAATCGTTATCACAATTGCGGCTTTTGTTGTGGTAGTAGCAGGCATGCAAGCCGCTAAGGCTATTTTGGTGCCTTTCCTGTTGGCTGTATTTATTGCCATCGTAAGCGCACCGCCAATGTTTTGGATGCAACAAAAGGGCTTGCCTCGATGGCTTGGCCTGCTGATTGTGGTCCTTGGCATTTTATCTGTCGGATTAGTGGTGGCAGGCCTCGTTGGAACCTCAATTAGGGATTTTTCCCAGGACATTCCCGTCTATGAATCCAAACTGGAACATCAGAGAGTTGCAATAATTGCTTGGCTTGAAAATCTTGGTGTAAATACCTCTAAGCTCGCACTAAAGGAAATATTTAACCCGGCAGCTGCGATAAAACTTGTCGGCACGGTACTCAACGGCCTTGGTAATGCGCTCACTAACAGCTTTCTAATCCTCATGACGGTTATCTTTATGCTTTTGGAGGCCTCCAGCTTTCCGGCAAAGTTCGACGCCATATCAGGTAATCCGCAAACATCACAGGCACACCTGGACAAGTTCATAACAAATGTTAAGCACTACATGGCAATCAAGACGTGCACCAGTTTCGCCACAGGCATCTTGGCTGCGATATGGCTAACTATCCTTGGTGTTGACTACCCTTTGCTCTGGGGACTGCTGGCCTTTGCATTGAATTATGTTCCAAGTATCGGCTCTATTATTGCTGCAATACCTCCAGTATTGCTGGCAATTGTGCAACTCGGTCTAGGCAAGGCCATGGGAACTGCTGCCGGTTATCTTGTAATCAATCTGGTAATTGGCAATCTCATTGAGCCGCGTTTTATGGGGCGTGGTTTGGGGCTTTCCACCCTGGTTGTCTTTCTTTCTCTTCTGTTCTGGGGCTGGATCTTAGGACCAGTGGGGATGTTATTATCCGTACCCTTGACCATGACCGCAAAGATCGCCTTGGACAGTCGGGAAGAAACCCGCTGGATAGCTGTAATGTTGGGACCACAAGTTGTTAAACAACTGAAGACTGAACCGCCGGGCAACTCTTCTGAAACATAACATTCGGAATGAATTCAACGAGGATATTTATACACGGCCTTGAAGGGAGCAGCCAGGGAACGAAGGCCAGGTTTTTCCGCGCCGGATATTCCGACATGATTGTTGACGACTTCAAGGGCAGCCTTGGTCAGCGGATGGACAAATTGTACAACCTTGTCAACAATAAAACCCCGCTCATAATGGTGGGGTCAAGCTACGGGGGATTGATGGCTACATTGTTTGCATACAGGAACCCGGAGGCAGTCAAAAAGTTGATCCTCCTAGCCCCTGCCCTTTCCCTCGAGGAATTTACCCCCTATTTGACAAAAAAGATCGACGTACCTGTTACCATCTATCATGGTCAAAATGACGATATCGTTCCCTTGGCACCCGTTTACGATATTGCGAAGAGCATTTTCCAAAATCTGATTTTTAACATAGTCAATGACGACCACGTTCTTAGGCATACCTTCACTTCGCTGAATTGGGACGATCTACTTGAAAGTCGTTACCTTCTTCCATGACGGCGAGAAGTCCTCGCTCATATACTGCAGGTGTATTCGTCACATTCTCTTTCTGCCAGAACCTCAAAGGCGTAAAGGATCCTCTTTTCCTTTTCCAGACGATTTTCAGGAACCCTTTCAAAAGCTAAGGCCTTGATTGTTTCCATGGCCTCCTCCTTTGACGGGATTGCTTCAAGCCCCTCGGCAATAACTGCGCCCGAACTTGTTTCCAAGATTTCCGCATCTTTTCCATTTGTAACCACTACAAAAGGAACTGCATACGATTCAAGGAGCCTTGCTGCGGCAACCGCTGGGCGTTCCCGGCTTACAAGGGAACCGGGACCAAAGATTACTATGGCAAATACCTTCCCTGCCAATCGGATGATAAAATCAACCCCGACCCTCGCATTGTTACCATCCAAGAAGAATTCCAACTTTTGCCGAACACTGATATCACCTTTAAAGTAACCCTTCTTTTCTACTAAGAAGCGCGCAATCGTTTGTCTTGCCCTCTCGTCATGGGTATCGAGGATCGTCTCGCCTGTAATGAAATCGATGGTTTTGCCCAATATCAGGTGTTCTGTAGACATGGCAGGCCTCCTTGAAGGCTGATAGAAAAACTAACATATTTTATGGTTCAACGAAAAGTGTTTTTACATTATAATACCTAGGAATGATGAATGGGAAAATAGTGGTGAAACCGGACACAATCAATCAAACTTGTCCTTTATGTAAGGCCGCGGGTGCAAGCAATTTTTACCAGGACAAGCGCCGTGACTATTTCCTTTGTCCAACGTGCAAGTTGGTCTTTGTGCCGGCTGTGTACTTTCTGTCTGCAGAAGACGAAAAGGCTAGATACGATCTACATCAAAATACCCCGACTGACCAGGGTTATCGTCAATTTTTAAGCCGGTTATTCCTACCCATGAAAGAATACTTGAACCCTGAAAGTCGCGGCCTTGATTTTGGCTCCGGTCCCGGTCCGACGCTTTCTGTAATGTTTGAAGAAATCGGACATACGGTGGCTATCTACGACCACTTTTATGCGATGAAGCCCTCTGTCCTCAAACAGCAATACGATTTTATTACCGCCACCGAGGTGGTGGAGCATCTTCATAATCCCAGAAAAGAGTTGGATAGATTGTGGGCCTGCCTCAAGCCGGGCGGTAATCTGGGCATAATGACCAAGCTCGTGCACGATTGCGAAGCGTTTGCACGTTGGCACTATAAAGACGATCCTACCCATGTGTGCTTTTTCTCCTGCTCAACCTTCGAATGGCTGGCCACTCACTGGTTGGCAAAGCTTACTTTTGCCGATAAAGACGTGATTCTTTTTTACAAATCACGGCATTGACTTGTTCCCTTTCATCCTCCGAAGACTAATAGCCCTAAAGGTGTAATGGTCCAACACCGATAAGTGTGATGAGCATTAGAAACCAATCTAATTCAAGAGGGAACTGACCAAATGAAGAAAAAAAAGATACTGGTAGTGGACAACCATCCTGTGATGTTAAAACTCATGAACAAACTACTTGGAGGTGAGGGGCATGAGGTTTGGACGGCACAAGACGGCCTTTCTGCGCTCAATATTCTAAAAACCTCCGTTCCGGACACCGTGTTTGTTGATCTCGTAATGCCCAACATAAGTGGCGACAAGCTCTGCCGCATCATGCGCGGCATGAGCAAACTGAAGGATACCCACATTGTCATTCTCTCTGCGATCGCAGCTGAGCAAGATATAGATCTTGACGACCTCGGTGCAGATGCCTGTATTGCCAAGGGATCGTTTGACAATATGACAAGGCATGTTCTGGCCGTCTTGGATCAACTGGATCAGGGTGTCTCGCATGATCAATCAAGGCAGATCATGGGACTAGAAGATATTTACCAGCGGGATATCACAAAAGAATTGTTGGCTTCTAAAAAGCACTTTGAAGTCATATTAGATTATATGTGTGAAGGGATTTTGGAACTAAATCGCCAAGGCGAGATCTTATATTCCAATGCTGCCGCCATCTCATTTATCGGCATTCAGGAGGAGAAGCTGTTGGGTTCAGGTTTTACCGAGCTTTTCCATGAAACTCATCGCCAAAGGATAGAGGACTTGCTGGAAGCCACCAGTGACGTACCGCAGGAGATTTCCGATACTTCGCCCGCCAGGTTAAACGGTAATTACGTAGCATTAAGTTTCCTGCCGATAAAAGACGAATGGAATGAGACTATCATTGTTATCGTGCACGATGTCAGTGAACGCAAGCGGGCCAAGGAGGCGCTTCAGGCTAGTGAGCATCGATTCAAGTCCCTTAGTCAGAATGCCCCGGATATCATTTATACCTTGGACTTAAATGGATGCTTCACCTATGTCAATCCGGCTTGGGAAAGGATCATGGGGCACGGGGTGGAGGAAGTCACAGGAAAATCCTTTACGGATTTTGCTAGGCAGGAGGATGTCAAAGGTTATCTTCGCTATTTTAAGCAGATCAAGGCCGGAAAGGAGATGACTGAGGACATAACTGGGCCGCTGATTCATGAAGACGGATCTACCCGGCTTTTCAGTATTAGTGGAGCACCCAATCTAGAGGAAGGCAGAACCATAGGGATAGTGGGACTTCTTAAAGACATTACTGAACAACAAAGACTCCAAAACCAACTTCAACAGGCCGAGAAGATGGAGGCTATTGGAACCGTTGCGGGTGGAGTAGCTCATGACCTAAATAATATTCTGGCCGGTGTTGTCAGCTATCCCGAATTACTCTTAATGCAAATCTCTCAAGACAGCCCCCTGAGGAAACCTATGCTAACAATACAGAAGTCAGGGGAAAAGGCTGCTGCCATTGTACAGGATTTGTTGACACTGACGAGAAGAAGGGCTGCCGTTACTGAAGTGGTAAACTTAAGAGATATCATTGCGGACTACTTGGAAAGCCCGGAACATCAGAAGTTGCAATCGTATCATGATACAATTCAAGTTGAGACCAATATCGAGTCAAAGCTGCTAAATATTCTGGCCTCACCCGTTCATCTTTCCAAGACAGTAATGAATCTGGTCTCCAATGCGGCCGAAGCCATGGCAGAGGGGGGGGAGATTTTTATATCTGCTGAAAACCGGTATGTCGATAGACCAATAAGAGGTTATGACGACATACAGGAAGGGGATTATGTCGCCCTTACAGTCAGCGACACCGGAATCGGTATATCTTCGGAAGATATTAAAAAAGTCTTTGAACCCTTTTACACGAAAAAGAACATGGGAAGAAGCGGAACGGGATTAGGCATGGCCGTTGTTTGGGCAACGATGAAAGACCATAACGGATACATTGATGTTCAAAGCTCAGAGGGGAAAGGCTCTACTTTTACGCTCTATTTTCCCGTAACCAGGCGAGAATCGGACAAACACAGGAGCCTGTTGTCTTTGGAAGATTACGCAGGTCGGGGGGAATTGGTTCTGGTTGTGGATGATGTGGAGGAACAAAGGGAAATAGCATCGGAAAGCCTAGTGATACTGGGCTATTGCGTTACATCAGTCTCAAGTGGCGAACAAGCGGTTGAATATATGAAAACCAACTCGGCGGATTTACTGGTCCTCGATATGATAATGGATCCAGGGATCGATGGGCTTGAAACATACAAGAGAATCCTGGAATACTGCCCCGGACAGAAGGCGGTAATTGCAACCGGATTTTCCGAGACCAAGCGTGTCAAAAAGGTCCAGGAACTGGGTGCAGGAGCTTACATAAAGAAGCCATATCTGCTAGAAAAAATCGGGCTGGCTGTTAGAGCTGAATTAGACAAATAAACACTGTCACGGATCGAACAAAATTGATGGACTCGTAAAAAAGTCTGATATTGCTCTTTCCGTGCACGGTTCTGGAAAGGGTTCGAGGATTGCGGCTTTCGCCTTACAACATATTTACCGGATCTACATCAATGATTATCTTTACACCCCTTGCCGGGATTTCCTGTTGGGCTTTGGCCTTAAGGAGCCTGGCAAGTTTGTGTAAGGGAATTGTCTTGGCGCCCTTCAGCAAGAGCTGCCAGCGGTATTCCTTTCTTATTCTTGCCAATGGGGCGGTAACAGGGCCCAAGAATTTAACGGTGCTACGAAAGCTTTTATGTTCTGCGAGCAAGTCCCGACAGATCTTTCCCACCGTGCCGGCATATTGAGCAGTTTTCTCTTTGTCTTTGCCTGTTATTAGGATCTGTACAAGGCGCCAGTATGGTGGATAGGCCGCAGTCTTTCGAAAGGGGATCTCGTTTTTGTAAAAGCCGGCGTAGTCCTGATCTCTTGCCGTAGTGATACAAGAATGTTCAGGATTGAACGTCTGAAGGATGACACGCCCCGGGCTTTTCCCCCTGCCGGCCCTGCCTGCCACTTGGGCCAAGAGCTGGAACGTACGTTCCGCTGAGCGGAAATCCGGAAAGTTAAGGGAAAGGTCTGCACATAGTATTCCCACCAACGTGATATTTGGATAGTGGTGTCCCTTTGCCACCATTTGCGTGCCTATGAGGATATCGATTGCACCTGTTCTTAGATCTTTTAGGATCTTGACAAGGGCGCCCTTGCGCGCTGTGGTGTCCCGATCCATTCGAGCTACTCTGGCTTCCGGGAAGAGGCTTTGCACCTTGGCTTCTACTTTTTCCGTGCCAAGGCCTATCGGAATGACCTTAGGGTTTCCGCAGATACTGCACCCCGCAGCCTGTGGGATTGTGTAGCCGCAGTAATGACACTTGAAGCAATTGGCCTCCTGGTGGAGTGTCATAGTGACCTCGCAATTCTTGCAGCGAATAGGCGACCCGCAGGCCGTACATGTGGGACAATTGGCAAAGCCACGGCGGTTTAAAAAGAGGAGCACCTGTTCTTTGCGTGCCAAGGTCTCACTAATGGCTGATTTAAGTTCTTCTGTGATAAACGGCTTGGCTCTTCTGCGTCCCTCAGTTTGTTTTAGGTCGACTACAGTCACCTTTGGAAGGACCTGGTCTTCGATCCTTTTCTTGAGTCGGAGGCCACGGAATTTCCCGGCCAACACGTTGTGGTATGACTGAACGGATGGTGTGGCAGATCCTAATAGGACCACGGCAGATTGTTCCTTTGCCCGCACCACTGCCAGGTCCCGTGCGTTGTAGCGCAGTTTGTTTTCCTGCTTGTATGACTCGTCGTGTTCCTCATCTACGATGATCAGGCCCAGATGTTCAAAGGGAGCAAAGATTGCCGAACGTGCACCGATAGCAATCTTTACTTTCTTATGGACGATTCGCATCCATTGATCAAAGCGCTCACCTTGACTCAAGCCGCTGTGAAGGAGGGCAACGCAGTCTCCAAAACGGGCGCGGAAAACCCTTTCTATCTGCGACATGAGAGCTATTTCAGGGACAAGAACAAGCGCCTGGTATCCTTTTTCTAATGCCTTGGCTACCGCTTGCATGTAGACTTCGGTTTTGCCACTGCCGGTAATTCCGTAGAGTAGATACGTCTGAAACCCCTTCCCAAGGACGTCGATTATGGTTTCAACAACTGGTGCTTGTTCTTTCGTGAGGACATAAGGGGTTGGTTGAGGTTCAATAGCCTCTCCAAAGGGGTCCCGGTAGACGTTTCGTTCCACAAGTTCCAAGAACCCTGCCTCATTCATCTTTTTTACCAATCTGCCGGCCGAAGGGATCTCTTTCTTTAGTGCTTGTAATGATATTTCTCCGTGGGTATTGACAATATTCAGGAGGTTATCACTTGTTTTAGAAAGGGCCGAAATCCGTGGTTTCTTATCGGTAGTCCTTACATAGAGCGCCTTCTTGGGCCGAACCCGTCCTTGTCTGGCGTTTAGGCCACCGGGAAGCGCCGCCTTAATAACCTCTCCTATAGGGTGAAGGTAATAAGTGGCAATCCAGCGGAAAAACTCGACCATGGACGGAGGAAAGAGCGGCTCATCATCGATTATATCAATGATTTCCTTTATGTTGGCCTGGTCTGTATTATCGAAACAGCCAAGGATGTAGCCCGTTACCTTGGAGTTTCTGACAGGGACCAATACCCGCTTTCCAGGCGTGACAACGCTGTGGAAGACCTCCGGTACCTCATAGGTGAGTGTTTTAAAAACTGGAAGGGCAACAGCCACTTCCGCGTATGATTTTTTGCGGGCCGTCAATAGATTGCTTCCCTTTTTCCTTGATCTGTGGTGGCAGATTTTATATCAGTGAAGGGAGTACATTGCCATGTAAAAAATATAGCCTTTCAATAAAAGCCACATGCCCGTGGTTATTGAGAAGATACTATTTGAGTGGTTACAAATAGCTAGTGTCCGTCCATAAATAGCTTATCAAATAATGGGCACTGGCGTAAGTTTCCAATTGAAGCTTTTGCTTCCCGGTAAGGAAGTTCACTATCTTTTATAGCTTCCTCCCAGCCTGCCAAAAAGGTGGGCATTCCAGGAAGCAGGCCGGTCAGAAATGAGGTGCGCAATGCAACAGTACACTATTCATCCATTGGTAGTTGGGGCAAATGAAACAGATCAGGGGGTTATGACTTATCTTCGCAATTACGGAGAAAAGATCTGGATTCCAATCTATGTTTTCTATCTCAAGGGCGGGGATAAGAACATCCTTATCGACACAGGGCTGGAACAGTTCATGGTGCCGGATGATCTGGGCAATAAGTATGGCTTTGATATCCTCGAATTTGAAGATGCCCTTGCCACCGTGGATCTCAAACCGGAGGATGTTGATCTGATTGTTCACACCCACCTTCACAATGATCACTGTGAAAACGACTACAAGTGCAAGAATGCAAAAGTCTATGTCCAGAAGGCGGAAATGGATTTCCTAAAAGACCCGCACCCCATTGATCACAGATACTATCCCGATGTCCTGGATGAGGTCGAGGTGGTGGAACTTGAGGGGGATGCCAATATCTGTGATGGTATCGACGTAATTTTGACTCCGGGCCACACAGTGGGTGGCCAATCAGTTGCTGTCAATACGTCAGAGGGCAAGGCCATTATCACGGGGTTTTGTTGTAATGACAAAAACTTTCCCGAATCAGGGCCGGCCGTTACTCCAGGGGTGCACATAAATGCCATAGAGGCATATGACAGTGCGCAAAAGATCAAGGCTATCGCCGATATCCTGATCCCGCTCCATGATCTTGCAGTAGGGGCAAAGAAGACTATTCCGTAGATAAGGGCTCGCGCAAAAATAAGTTCGCAGAGTTGGCGCTCAGATTTGGTGCAGATTTGGCCGATCCGATTGAGCAAAACCGCAGACATAGCGAGCTATTTCGAGGATTTTGTGAAT
>MAVP01000034.1 GCA_001751075.1 Desulfobacterales bacterium S7086C20
GCTACCACGCTGCACCCAATTCTCCCTTATCCTGAGTCGCAGAAATCCCCATGACCAGTACGAGGTGAATTGTGCTATAGGAGACAGGGCCGAGGGGATACAGTGGCACGACGGCTGAGATGGAACTAGTAAGGCTGAGAAAGAAAAGAGATAATCATGGAGCCAACGTTGACTTAACCCCATAAAGAACATACCATATGGTCGAAAAACACCCTTTCTACTTCTGGTGAGATAAGACCGGCAATGAGGTTGATCTTGATGTTGATATTGGTCCGGAGCTGCTATCTATTGAGACCATTAAAATGGAACATAATATCAGTTTTTATTCATATCTGTTAACGAGACTACCTCTAGTTCTGACGTTTGCAACCGGCTATATCGTCTACCTCCTCCTTGCAACGACCAGGCTGACGGATGCGTTCGTTTTGTGGAGTCTCAAACGCAGCCGCAACAACCTCAAAATCTTTCTGGCATACATAATAGGTTCAGCCGCGCTGCTTTCCTTTTTCATTCCAAACGCTATCACTGTTCTGACTTTATTGCCGTTTCTAAAAGCCATGGATCGCGATATTGTTGTACAAGACAATGACCGCCGTTTGACGACAGCCTTGACCTTATCAGTTATTTACGGGGCAAATATCGGAGGTATGGGTTCTCTGATAGGAAGTCCAGCCAATTTACTGCTAATCGGCGCACTAGATCTGTATAGAGTTCCCGGCAGGGAACAAATCAGTTTTCTGAATTGGTTCATCTGGTCTGTTCCCCTCGTAATCTCCTTTACTGCCGTGGCTTGGGCCATGCTCGCCACCTTTGGTGTCCCAAAGACCATACAAAAAAGCGCTGCCGGAATTTATGGAATCAAACGTTGTCTTAGCCTTTCATTGGAACAAAAGTGCGCAGGGCTGCTGTTCGCGTTCTTTCTCGTCTTCTGGATTTTAGAAGGTATCCTTAAGGAGCTATTGCCTGTATTTGTTCGCTGTGAACCGTATATCTGCATAGGCTTTTTTGTTCTTTTTGCCTACTTGGCTTTTGTAAGACCGCAGGGGCAGGGCAGGGCGCCACTTTTACGTCTGAAATATATCGTAAGTGGTCTGCCAAAACGTGGGATTTTCTTTTTGTGCATTGTTGCTTTAATCATTCCTTTGATACGTGTGTTTCAACTCGACAAAGATGCCGCAGGAGTATTTTTAGACTTCATCCGTCCGGAAACCTCCGCGTTTCCGGTTTTTTTGGGCACCACATTGGGAGTAATCTTTCTTACTGAGATCTTAAGCAATACTGTTGTTTCAACCGCTTTTTTCCCTGTGGTCTATTTTACCTCCTCTGCTTACAACATACCACCTCTCATACTCATGATAGCTGTGTCTGTTGCGTCTACCTGCGCCTTCATGACTCCTATTGCTACGCCCTGTAACGCCTTAGCGTTTGGAGAAATGAAAAGAACATCCCTTGTCAAAATGCTGGTTCTGGGATTTCCGTTGAATATATTTGGAGCATTTCTTATAACTCTTTGGTTGCAGTTTGTAATACCCTTGGTATATTCCTAACAGGAGGTTATGAAGCGTGAGTGGCGAGATAAACAAAGTCATATATTCGATGATCAAGGTCAGCAAGTATTATGAGAAAAAACCGGTTTTAAAGGACATCTCCCTTTCATATTTCTACGGGGCAAAAATTGGCGTTATCGGTTTGAATGGCGCCGGGAAAAGTTTGCTGCTGCGTATCCTTGCCGGAGTGGAACAGGATTTCAACGGTGAGACTATTCTCTCTCCAGGATACACTGTTGGCTACCTGGAGCAGGAGCCACTGGTGGATATTGACAAGACGGTCCGGGAGGTGGTCGAGGAGGGCGTCCAGGAAACGGTCGACCTGATCAAGGAGTTCGAGGAGATCAACGTGAAGTTTGCCGAGCCAATGAGCGATGATGAGATGGACAGGCTTCTCAAACGTCAGGCACAGGTTCAGGAAAAAATTGATACGCTTGACGCTTGGGATCTTGACTCGAGGCTGGAAATGGCAATGGATGCTTTGCGCTGTCCTCCCGGAGATACCCTGGTCAAGATTATTTCCGGCGGCGAGAAGCGACGGGTGGCCTTGTGCCGGTTACTGCTTCAAAAACCTGATATTTTGCTCTTGGATGAACCGACCAACCATCTTGATGCCGAAAGTGTTGCATGGCTCGAACATCACCTGCAGAAGTATCCGGGCACGGTTATTGCCGTCACTCACGACCGATATTTTCTTGACAATGTAGCCGGGTGGATTCTCGAGCTGGACCGTGGTGAGGGCATTCCATGGAAGGGGAACTACTCCGGTTGGCTGGAGCAAAAGTACGAGCGTCTTCGTTGCCGGGAGAAGGCCGAAAGTGCACGGCAAAAGACCCTTGAGCGGGAACTGGAGTGGATCCGCATGTCTCCCAAGGGCCGCCACGCCAAGAGTCAGGCTCGTATCACCGCCTATGATAAGCTCCTCTCTCAGGATGCGGAAAGACAGGTAAAGGATCTTGAGCTCTACATTGCGCCGGGACCTCGCCTCGGAGACGTGGTCATTGAGGCAGAAAATGTCAGCAAGGTCTTTGGCGAACGTCTGTTGGTGGAAGATATGAGTTTTCATCTTCCACCAGGTGGTATTGTCGGTGTTATCGGGCCGAATGGTGCAGGCAAATCGACCCTGTTTAACATGATTACCGGTCAGGAAAAGCCTGATAGCGGAGTTATTCGCCTCGGCGAGACGGTCAAACTTGCCTATGTCGACCAGAGCCGCGATCTCGACGTCAACAAGAGCATCTGGGAGGAAATTACGGGCGGTAACGAACAGATCCAGCTTGGCAACCAACTGGTCAACTCGCGTGCCTATGTCGCCCGTTTCAGCTTTTCAGGCACTCATCAGCAAAAGAAGGTGAGCACACTTTCCGGTGGCCAGCGCAACCGAGTGCATCTGGCCAAGATGTTAAGACAAGGTGCCAACGTGATCCTCCTTGACGAGCCGACCAACGACTTGGACGTTAACACTTTACGGGCGCTGGAAGAGGCTTTGGAAAGCTTCGGAGGTTGTGCTGTGGTTATCAGCCATGACCGCTGGTTTCTTGACCGCATTGCAACTCATATCCTCGCATTTGAAGGGGACAGCCAGGTGGTCTTTTCCCAGGGTAACTGGTCGGAGTACGAGGCCGACCGCAAGAAACGCCTCGGCCCCGAGGCTGTTCAGCCCCACCGCATCAAGTATCGCCACTTGACCCGGTAGTGCGAGTATTCGACCTTTGCGATTAGGTAACACCTAACCACACAGCTTGAAGCTTTAGGTAGAGGAAGAACATGAGCCAGGAAAACAAGAATAGTCTTACTGAAACAGAGTCAGAGGAAAGTTTTGAAGAATTGTTGAACAAGAGCATTGTTGAACCGGTTTACTTATCCCCAGGGGAAAAGGTTGAGGCGGTTGTCAGCCAGATAACAAGGCAGTGGGTTTTTATCGATGTAGGGGGTAAATCAGATGGTTACATTGTAATCAATGAGTTTATTGATGATGAAGGCAACATCACCATCAAAGAGGGAGACACGATCCAGGCCTATTTCTTGTCATTGCGAGACCACGGAATGCTCTTTACCAACAGACTCACTGATGACACCACAGGGACCGAACACCTGGAAGAGGCCTATCACAGTGGGATCCCGCTTGAAGGCCACATTGAAAAGGAAATCAAGGGAGGATTTGCAGTCAAGATAGCGGGAAATATTCGCGCTTTTTGTCCTTATTCACAGATGGGACTGCATCGGGTTGAAGATACCGGTCAGTATATCGGTCAGCGTTTGACATTTAAAATCATCGAATACGGGAAAAAGGGCCGCAACATTATTATTTCCAACAAGGCCATTTTAGAAGAGGAACGCCAAAAACAAAAAGATATCCTCAGCCAATCCTTGAAAGTGGGGATGACGGTAAGTGGAGAAATTACCTCCATCATGAAATTTGGCGCCTTTGTTGATATCGGAGGGCTTGAAGGGCTGATTCCTATCTCTGAGATATCATGGGGTCGGGTAGAGGATATCAGCAGCGTAGTCTCGGTCGGGCAAAAGGTGGGTGTTGCCATCAAGAAGCTGGACTGGGAAAATGATAAATTTTCGTTTAGTCTGAAGGAAACTCAGCCTGATCCATGGAACAACATAGGGCTCAAGTATCCTGAAGGCTCCATTCACAAAGGGAATGTCTCGCGCCTTGCCCCTTTTGGCGCTTTTGTAACCCTTGAACCCGGCATCGACGGTCTCGTACACATTTCAGAGCTTGGGAAAGGAAAAATGATCAATCACCCCCATGAAGTGCTGGGAAAAAACCAGACCATTGAAGTCAAGATCGTCAGAGTAGACGAAGATCAAAAACGCCTCTCTCTTGCGCTGGGATCAGATGACAAGGATTCAGAAGCAGTCGATTATTACAGGAAACAGAGGGCAGCCAACAGCGAGAAATCACCCGGATCTTTAGGCACACTGGGAGATATTCTTCAGGCAAAAATGGAAGAAAAAAAAGACGGGTACGATGGTTGATACACATTTTTCAAATCTGGTCCAACTCCTCAAGAGACCTTTCAAACACCGCGTTTTGCTTGTCGAACTTGCTGGTAAGTTCTTCCAATTCGTCAAAGAGTTTGTCAATAGTAGGTTGGCTGTTGTGAATAGACTGTGAGAGTTCGGCTATCTTCTTTCCATCGTTACACTGTGATGCTTCCAGCATTTCCTGGCTGAGTTCAGCCACCTTGTTTTCCTGTGCTTCAATCTTGTCTTCCACTTGGGCGATACGCCTTTCAATCGGTCCCAGGACGGTTCCTCGCTCGGAAATGATCTCAGAGCGCCTACGCCTTTTTTCTTTCTTGGTCAGCTTGACACGGGCATGGCTTTCCTCCCCATTTCTCAGGTTCTTCTCTTCCGCATATTCAACGCTTACTTCATCATCTTTCCACCCGCCTCTTTCAATAAACTGCTGGTAGTTTCCCTCAAACACACAAGTTTCGTCATTTTGAAACACGATAAGCCGTTCAGCGAGGGCGTGGAGGAACATCTCGTTGTGGGTGACCATGACTACAGCCCCATCAAAGCCGTCAAGGGCGGCAAGAAGAGCATCGCAGGAATACATGTCAAGATGGTTTGTCGGCTCATCAAGAAGCAGGAGGTTAACCGGGGTTACAAGGAGTTTTCCCAGCATCACCCTGCTCTTTTCACCCCCTGAAAGGACCCCTATCTTTTTGAGAGCGGTATCTCCTTCAAACATCATGGTCCCACAGATGTTGCGCGCCAGTTGTCTGTCCACATCAGGGTGCGAAAAGAAGATCTCTTCCTCTACGGTTCTTGCATCGTTTAAGCTGGAAACATTGGTTTGTGCAAAGAAGCCTTGCGTTACACCAGGATGGACAACAACCTCACCTGTGTTGGGCCTTAGCGCTCCCGCTAAAAGCTTCAGCAGTGTTGTTTTCCCTTTTCCGTTGCTTCCGACTACGCAGACCCGATCGCGGGCTCCTATGGAAATATCCATGTTCCCAATAAGGTGTGTCTTGGGATCATAAGAAAAGGAGAGGTCCCTGACGCCCATGACATATTTTCCACGAAAGGGCTTGGTTCGGAAGGAAAAATCAAGGGTCTGTAGTTTTTCGAGCTTCTCCGCTTTTTGGTTTTTCCCCAGGGTCTTGATCCTGGATTGCACGAGATTGGCAAGCCGGGCCTTGGCCCTGAATCGATCTATGAACTCCTCAAGTTCTTTCCGGCGCCGTTCATCGTTGATGCGGGTTTTTTCGTATATTTCCTCCTCCTGGGCAATTTGTGCATAAAGCTTGTCTGTATTTCCGGCAATCTTGCGTATCCTTCTGCGGTGAATGACCATTGTGTGAGTGACGATCTTGTCCATGAAGGCCCTGTCGTGTGTAATAAGCATCAGTTCGTGGGGCCAGTTGATCAAGAAGCGTTCTATCCAACGGATAGAGGTTATGTCTAGATAGTTAGTTGGTTCGTCCAGTAGCAGCAAGTCCGGTTCAGATACGAGTACCTTGGCAAGATTTAGTCGCACCTGGTACCCTCCGGAGAACTCCTCTGGGTGCCGGCTCATGTCTTTGGAGGTGAATCCTAGCCCAGCAAGGATCTTTTCAACCTTCCAATGGTGGTCTCTCTGCCCTTTCGGCAGTCCCCTCATTCCCTCTTTGAGCACCGTTTCTTCTGAAAACTCCAGTTGCTGGCGAACATAGCCTATTCGGTGGTTCTTGGGAATGCTGATGGTTCCCGCATCAGGAAGCTCATCGCCAACAATCAAGTGGAAGAGGGTAGTCTTTCCGTGGCCGTTTTTCCCGACAAGTCCTACCCTTTCTCTGGGATTGACCTTGAAATTGACGTTTTCAAAGAGTAGCTGATCACCAAAGTTTTTTGTGAGGTTTCCCGCACTGATCATATGAACATCTCAAATGGCACTAGTTTCCATGAATCGTTATATTTTTCGATAGGATGACAAACCCAATATTTTCCTGCCAATAGGCGTGATGAGCAAAGCGAACTATGTCCAATGATACAACAAGAGTGCAAATAACGTCAAACTGAATGTCCAAATTCAAGCAGTGGATTTGGGTTTGGATGTGTACGGTTTTTAGCCGGTTGCATTTGGTTCATTGGTAATAAGAGCCATGGCTTTATTCTTGATTTGCGTCAAGCACTGTGCTATTTAACTTTATTTTTGTCTACATAAAACTTCGTTGCCGACAGGACGCTGCGAAGCGGTATAAACCAGCTTTTTCACGAAACCATCAAGCTTTTATTGGGAGGATTTTTTAATGACCGTTGACAATATACTTAAAAGTAGGCTGGACGGAGGTAGTTTAAAGAAGCTATTAGCCCTTGATAATGCAAACTTGAACGAGTTGATTGCAGATGCCATTTTGAGATTTCAACCCGCCTCTGTCTTTGTTTCCACCGGATCCGCCGAAGACCTTTATCATGTGCGGGCACAAGCCATAAGACGTGGTGAAGAAAAGCCTTTAAATTTACAGGGTCATACAATTCACTATGATGGGTATGAAGATCAAGGAAGAGACCCGCAGAATACGAGATTTTTGGTATCGGGTAACATTTCCTTGGGCCCCGGGCTGAACTCTATGGAAAGACAGGAGGGAATCAGGGAGATAAACGAGGTGATGAACGGGATCATGGTCGGAAAGGAGATGGTTGTCAGCTTTTATACGCTGGGGCCGCTTGGGACTGAATTTGCCATACCATGTGTTCAGATTACTGATTCGTACTATGTGGCTCACAGCGAGGACATTCTTTATCGCCAGGGATACAAATTGTTCGAAGGTGAGACAGCCAAGGAGGGTTTCTTCGCCTTTTTTCATTCCGCCGGGGCGCTAAAAAACGGTGTCAGTTGCGATGTTGACCTGCGTAGAATCTTTGTTGACCTGGAAAAGAATTTTGTCTATAGCGCCAACACACAATATGCTGGAAACACTGTTGCAGCAAAGAAGTTGGCTCATCGTCTTGCAATTATGAGGGCGGCAAGGGAGGACTGGCTTTCCGAGCATTTTCTGATTACCGGGGTCCAAAGCTACGAAGGAGACAAGACAACGTACATGGCCGGCGCTTTTCCAAGTTGGTGTGGTAAGACATCGACTTCGATGCTCTTTAATGTGGTGGGTGATGATCTAGCCCATGTTCGAAAGAAGAATGGCAAGGCCTATGCCGCGAATGTTGAAAAAGGGATGTTTGGGGTTATCAAGGATGTTAACCCCAAAGACGACCCCTATATCCATGAGATTCTCGTTAATCCCGGGGAGATCATATTCTCAAACATTCTTGATGTCGATGGCAGGCCTTATTGGCAGGGCATGGGGCAGGTGGATGTCCCGCTAAAAGGGCAGAACCATTGCGGAATATGGTGGAAGGGGAAAAAGGATGACAATGGAAAGCTGATTCCCGTTTCCCATGACAACGCTAGATTTTGTGTCAGTATAGAGGGTCTCAATAATTATGATGCCAAGCAAGTGGTAGATCTTGAGGGCATTATCTATGGTGGACGAAGTTCAAAAAGACCGGTGCCGGTATCTGAACTGTACGGTTGGGTTCATGGTGTTTTCTATGGCGCTTCTATTGAATCTGAACCCACTGCCGCAACAGTTGGTGGAGGTGGGTCTAAGATGGTTATAAATCCTATGGCTAACAAGGAATTTGTCTCCATTCCCATCGGAAAATACCTGGAGAATTATGTCAGGTTCGGAAGAGATCTAAAGCATCCCCCGAAGATATTCTATGTCAATTATTTCCTCCGAGACGAGTCGGGTGATTTTACAAATACGAAGATGGACAAAAAGGTCTGGATAAGGTGGATGGAAAGGCGAATAACCGGGAAGGTAGATGCCTACGCAACACCCACTGGATTCATCCCGAAGTATGAAGACCTGGTCCGGTTATTCGAAAAAGAACTAGATACGAACTATTCAAAGGAAGATTACGAGCTTCAATTTATGTTCAGTATGCCGCAGCTTTTAGATAAACTCGATATTGCGGATAAGTATTTTAGAGGAGAAACAAGTGCTGTTCCAAAAGAGATCTTTGAGGTGATTGATTCACAAAGAAAACTTCTCATTGAAGCGCAAGAGCATTATGGCGAAAAGATTTCGCCGTTTAGATTTGAAGATTATAAAATACCGGAAGCCCTAACGAAGCCGTTTTAGACAAAACGAAGAATCGTACGAAGAGCCGTTAGGAGGCAAGTAAAAATAAATTGTGCAGATTGCGTTGCAATTTTGTTCGTTTTCAAGGCGCATTAAGGTGCGCATAACGAGTTATGTTAGCCTTAATGCAACACAGAAAACGGGCAAAAGGGCAAGCAAGATGTATAAGTTATTTTTACTTGACGACTTATTGAGTCATCAACCCACAAAGGGACGTCGGAGGATGGTGTCCTTTTGCCAATGTCTGTCGTCCTTTTGGGGATATTGGATGTTGTAATGCAACCCGCGGCTTTCCTTCCTCAAGATAGCGCTCTGGATAATCAGGTCTGCTACCACTGCAAGGTTTCGGAGTTCAACTAAATCGGGTGTAATCTTAAAGTCCCAATAATACTGGTGGATTTCTTTTTCGATCATGTCGATGCGATCTCGAGCACGCAGGAGTCGTTTATTGGAACGTACAATCCCCACATAATTCCACATGAGTCGTCTAATCTCGTCCCAATTATGAGAAACTACAATCGCCTCGTCACTATCCATAGTACCCATAGGGTCCCATGCCGGTAAGTCTTGGCAGAAGAGAGCATTTTCTTTCTTTAGGTTTTCTATAGCAGATTTTGCCGTTCGATCCGCATAAACTATGGCTTCAAGGAGGGAGTTGCTGGCGAGTCTGTTTGCGCCATGAAGACCTGTACATGCTGTCTCACCTATGGCATAGAGCCTTTCCACATCTGTCTTTCCGTCCATGTCTACCAGGACACCGCCGCACATGTAATGGGCTGCGGGAACTACTGGAATTGGGTCTTTAGTAATCTCAATGCCAAGAGAAAGGCACCTCTTGTAGATATTCGGGAAGTGTTCTTTTATGAAGTCCGGGTCTTTGTGAGTGATATCGAGAAAGACGCTATCATCCCCACTTTTCTTTAGTTCAGTGTCTATGGCACGGGCTACTATATCACGGCAGGCCAAGTCCTTTTGGGGGGAGTAGTCTTCCATAAATGCACGGCCTTGGGAATCAATGAGGATTCCTCCTTCGCCTCTAACTGTCTCCGAGATAAGAAAGTTTTTTGCTTCAGGATTATAAAGGCATGTGGGGTGAAACTGGACAAATTCCAGATTGGCCACAAGTGTCCCTGCACGGTATGCCATGGCGATTCCATCGCCTGTGGCTATGTCTGGGTTGCTTGTGTAAAAATAGACCTTGCCGGCCCCGCCTGTTGCTAAAACAGTTGTCTTGGCACGAAATGTGTGTACCTCATTGGTTTTAGTTTCAAGCACGTAGGCCCCACAACAGACGTCCTCATGGGCTGCAGTGACTACTCCCCTTTTCATTCTTGTGGAGTAGGTGATAAGATCTACTGCTATGTGGTTTTCAAAAAAAGCAATATTCTCGTTGTTTCGAGCGGAGTCCAGCAAAGCTTGTTCAATTACACGACCGGTGAAATCCCCCGCATGGACAATCCTTTTTTTGCAATGTCCACCCTCGAGTACCAGATCAAGCCCGTTGCTGTCGGTATTATTCCGTGTAAAGCTAACCCCCCAGGCGATGAGTTCCCGAATTCTTGCAGGCCCTCCTTTTACGACCATCTCGACGACATCTTCTTTGCACAAACCGTCGCCTGACTGTAAGGTGTCGTTGAGGTGAAGATCGAAAGAATCATATTTGTCGGAAACTGAGGCAATTCCCCCCTGGGCATAGTTGGTGCTTGTCTCCATTGCCTCCTTTTTTGTGACAATAGCTACCTGCCCGGATTTTGCTACCTTTAGTGAAAAACTTAGGCCTGCGATTCCGCTTCCAATTACGAGGAAATCAACATCGTATCGCATGATCGATTATAACAAAGACGGTCTTCGCTTGGGCCGTCGGGACAGGTAACCTATCAAAAAGCCAACGAGGATGATGCTGGCACCGGCAATGAACCACCAAAGTGTTTGGTTTTTCTGGAGTGCATCAAGTTCTTTTTTGAGCTTTTCCACTTGATTTGTCTTTGTGTCCAGTTCCTGGCTTGCTTTTTCATGCGAACCCTTCAGGGCCAGAAAATTTTTCGATTCGCTTTTCAGTTTTTCATAAGATTGCTCCAGGGTGTTTGCTCTTTTGGTTTGTAAGGTGAGGGCCTTTTTGACTTCCTTTTGTTCCTGCTTGAGACGTCTGTTTTCTTTTACCAGGACTTCTTCCTTTTGGCTCAGGCTGTCATTTTCTTTCTGGAGCCTTGCGATAAGCTCCTTCTTAGGTGGCCCGAAGATCAGATACTGCGATAAGATCCAGCCCTCTTTGCCGTTTGGTAGTCTTACATTAGCCCATTCACTGTCTTCCTGCTCGTCTGGTACTTCCAAGATTTCTATTTGTGTTCCTGACTTGGGCATGGCAATAATCTTGTGTGAAATATCAGGTCCGGTTCGGACCATGACGTCAAAAACATCTGTCACGTACTTAGTTTCTCCATAAGCAACAGTAACGGTTAGAAAAAAACAAGAAAAAAACAAGATCATGGATTTCATTGTTTAGCTACTCCTTTTGTCTGCAAAATAATCTACGATGTAAAGAGCCTGCTTTTTACGAGCCCATCAAGCTTAGTATTGGATAATTGGCGAGGTGTCAATAATTTCTTTGAAATCAGGCTTGTAACATGCTATAAGAGTACCTGGTATGATAGCTTACGATTTGACATGTGCAAATGGGCACAGTTTTGAGGGATGGTTTGAAGACCTGAAGGCCTTTGAATACCAGAAGTCAAAGAAGCTTATTGCTTGTCCTGTGTGTGATGATACGTCGGTGGTGGTTGTTCCATCCACCTTTGGAATAAAGTCGAATCTTCCAGCACCCCGAAAACCGCAAGAAGCTGCTCAACCCAATAACGACAACAGCGAGCTAACCCCTGAGAAGATTATGAATTTTTTGGATAAAAACTTTGAAGATGTAGGCCACAATTTTGCAAAAGAAGCCTTGAAGATGCATTATGATGTTAGCGAAAAACGAAATATCCGAGGAACGAGCTCTCCGACAGAAGAAGAGACCTTAAAAAAGGAGGGTATTAAGTTTTTTAAATTTCCGATTCCTCAAGCTGATTCCTAACCCTCCCAGTCTCCCGAATTCCGATTTTTGAATACCCGCCTCATTTCAAACTTGCCGAAGTCGATGAGAGAGTCTAGTGAGACGTCTCTGAGGCGTATCGTTTTTGATGGCAATGGCCAGGGCTTTTTTCGTGCCTATTAGTATTACTAATTCTTTGGCCCGAGTTATACCTGTGTAGATGAGGTTTCTTTGAAGAAGTACAAAGTGTTGAGTCATGACAGGCAAGATTACTGCCCCGTATTCTGACCCTTGAGACTTGTGTACCGATATGGCGTAGGCCAATATAAGTTCGTCCAGTTCGGCGAATTCGTAGTTGACCGGATAATCATCGTATAGAACCGTGACTTTTTGTACCTCGACATCTATTTTGGTTATTGTGCCGATATCTCCGTTAAATACCTCCTTTGTATAGTTGTTTTTTATCTGCATAACCTTATCCCCTTGCTTGAATGCGCAGCCCATCCGCCAGATCATCTGCTTTGAAGGATTAAGGGCCTGTTGTAAGACACGATTCAGGTTGGTCGTGCCGACGATTCCTTTATGCATCGGCGTTAATACCTGTATGTCTGACAACGGATCAAGGTTGAACCGATCGGGGATACGAACACAACAAAGCTCTTGAATAGTGGAAAGGACTTTTTCGGGATCATCCTGCTCGATGAGGTAAAAGTCGCGCAGGTCATTGCGACTTGAATCCGGCATTTTAGGGAAATGGCCTTCGTTTATCCTGTGGGCATTTACAACAATGAGACTTTCGCCGGCTTGCCTGAAGATTTCGTTCAAATAGACAGTAGGTACTTGCCGTGAGTCGATCATATCACGCAAGACATTTCCAGGGCCAACCGGGGGGAGTTGATTAACGTCTCCGACCAGGACGAGTGTAGCTGTAACAGGTATAGCCTTAACAAGGTGATACATCAAGAAAAGGTCTATCATGGATGTTTCATCTACAATGACGACATCTGTATCAAGGGGGTTTTCTTCGTTTTTCAAGAAGCCACCACTCTTGAAGTTGTAGGCCAGCAAGCGGTGTATGGTTTTAGCGCTCCTGCCTGTTACTTCAGAAAGCCTTTTTGCGGCGCGTCCAGTGGGAGCACAAAGAAGGAATTGTTTGCCCGCTTTTTCAAAGACTGCCAAGATAGCCCTGACCAAGGTAGTCTTTCCTGTGCCAGGTCCGCCGGTTATAATAGAGATCTTTGAAGATGTTGTGGTTTGAAGGGCAGACCATTGTTCTTGAGAAAGGATAACGGCAAGTCTTTTTTGAACGACTTTCTTGATTTTTCTGTCCTGTAATTTAAGTGTTTGTACCGGCACGGAAAGGAAGGCCTTGAGTCTATTGGCCAACCCTTTTTCTACGGTATAAAAAGCCTTAAGGTATACCGGCGTGCCCGCCTGGAAGGCGCCCGAGTGGTTGTCTTGAAGATCCTCCGCTACGATATGTTTTGATGAAAGGAGGTTATCAAATGCTTTTTTGACAATAGTGCTGTCTATTTCAAGGAGTTCTTCCGCTCTTTTGAGTACGTCTTCATACAATCCATATACATGGCCGCCTTCACAGAGCCTTTCCAGTACATGAAGAAGTCCGGCTTCAGCTCGTATTACAGAGTTTGTCGGTACACCGAGCTTTCTTGCAATGTTGTCAGCAGTGACAAAGCCGATTCCAGATATATCCGTAGATAACCGGTAAGGGTTTGCTCGCACCACGCGGATCGTATCTTGCCCGTATTGTTTAAATATCTTAGAACTATGGCCCGCACCTACTCCCTGTCCCCGGAGAAAGATCATGACATCACGGATCTCTCTTTGGCCTTCCCAGGCGTTGCGGATAGTCTGAAGTCGTTTTTTGCCTATTCCCTCGACACCCAGCAACTTTTCGGGATTGTGTTCTATAATCTCCAAAGTCTTGGCGCCGAATTGTCCTACTAGCCTTTTTGCCATTTCAGGGCCGATTCCTTTGATAAGTCCTGAACCGAGGTATTTTTCTATTTCCTCTATCTTAGCCGGAAGGCTCACGGTGCAGCTGGCGGCCCGGAATTGTTGTCCATACTTGGGATGAATTTCCCAGGCGCCTGAAAGCTTCAATGTTTCACCTGGGCTTGATCCTGACAGTTGTCCCACCGCAGTGACCAAATCTCGTTCCCCTTTTACGTTCAACTTTGCCACTGTGTAGAGACTGTCTCTGTTGAAATAGACAATCCGTTCCAGTTGGCCTTGCAGAGTTTCAGACATATGTTTCTTGCCTCAAGATCTATTTAGTGTCCATCCAGAAAGGGCATATTTTGGCCCCGGTGTTCTCCGCGGGTTTGTGCCTACGGCTTGTGAAAAGGTCATCCTAAACGCAGCGTTGTTGCGACTGCGGTGTACTGTTCTCAAGCCGTAAGGCGCAAAACCCTTGTGCGGTTCTTGTCTTGGACCAAAACCTAACCTTTCTGGACGGACACTGGCTCATAGATAGTCCTTTAGAGTCTAAGAGTTTGTGGATGAACACTATTTGAGCTATAAATCGAAATATGAAGGTAAAACATCGCATATCATCTCAATTGTCAATCGATTTTAGGCGGAGCCCATTCACAGATGGCTTATGAAATGATTCAAAATAGCCAATTATGTGCGAAGCGAACTAGTTTCCATCCATAAATGGCCCTTTTCCACAATCTCGGTGTCAAACGTTACGGTTGCTTGTGCGACGTACCACGGTACGTCTCCGCGCAACCCTTTGTTTTCCTTGACCTTGTGGAAAATTGCTCATTTCTGAATTGGAAACTTACGCCAGTGCCCACGTTGTCAAAACGGATTTATGGATGGGCACGAACTAGTTCGAACTAGTTCGAGGTTGACATAACGGCGATATTTCGATATCAATTAAGGTGGTCTGCCAATGAGACACATTAAGAGTTCGCTAAAAAATTAGTTTGTAGAATTCGCGCTCAGATTTGAGTTATTTTTGAGCGAACCCTAAGCCGGGAGGGATAATTTCGGAACTTAGCGATCCTGAGAAAATCATGGATGTTGGCCTCGCTGCGGCGGCCAGGGCTGGCGAGATCCTACTGGGTTTCTGGGGCAAGCGGCACACAGTAAAAAAGAAAGGGGTCAAAGACCTTGTTACTGAGGCGGATCTGGCCTCAGAAAAGGCTATTACCGGTATTATTCGAAGGGCTTTTCCTGAACATACCATCCATGCTGAGGAAAGTGGTCTCGTGTTTGGGAGAGGTTCTCACAGGTGGATAATAGACCCGTTGGACGGTACTACTAATTTTGCCCATGACCTGCCCGGGTTTACGGTGTCCATAGCCTTTGCGTATGAAGAAAATCCTGTGTTTGGACTGGTCTTAAATCCTGTTACCAAGGAGCTTTTTTCTGGGATGCAAGGTCGTGGGGCCAGGCTAAATGGAAACGCCATCCATGTTTCAGGTGTTAAAGATATCGGCGAGGCCTTGCTTGTTACCGGTTTTCCGTATGAATCAAAACCTATCGTGCAACTGCTAATGCAACGTTTCGAGCGGTGTCTTATGGCTGCTCAGGGGGTTCGCCGTCTTGGTTCAGCGGCTCTGGATCTGTGTTATGTGGCTTGTGGCCGGTTTGATGGCTTCTGGGAACAGAATCTGGCCCCCTGGGATACAGCAGCAGGCGTAGTCATAGCAAGAGAGGCAGGTGCTTCAGTTACTGATTTTTCGACAGAAGCCTATGGTATTGAAAAAAAAGAAATCTTAGCTACGAATGGCCTTGTTCACGAAGAGCTGGCTAAATTATTGGAGTTGCAATGAAAAAGGTTAAACGAAATTTAAGGCTCTTGGCAGATCGATTCGACTGTTTTGGGGATTTTGATCTCCATGATAGTGTTTGTATGAGGTGGTGTCATGTAAATATCCGTTGTGCCATTGCCAAGGAGCAATATGATCAACTTGAGATCATGGAGGATTTTTTTGATACTGTACTAGAGACACCCAGATCGCAGTAGCTGTTGCTTCTGTGAGTTGAATAATAAACACAGGACTATAAGGGCAAGTAAGAATGGCGAGATTGGTAAAGGGTGCAAAAAGGTATTTATTGTTTAGGGGCAGAGACGAAGATGGGAACAAGATTGTCATTGATATTTTTGGGAAAAAGGAGCTTGAAAAGGCTTTAAAAGAGGGTAGGATTACAAAAGAGGACCATGTTGTGGGGGTCGAGGTGTGCGGTAAAGTTGATCTTAAGGAGGCCAGGAAAGATTAACAATGACTACTCATAAATCTGCTTTTTTGTACGAAATCAGGTCTGCTTTCCATGCAACGCGTGAAGCCTTGTCAATGTCGATGATTTTCGTTCCCTGAATGTAGTCTTTGGTCTGATAAGTTCCTATTTTGTCAAATTTTTGACTAGGAATGATTCCACATCCTGCCAGAACCTGTTCCAGTTTGGTGGACAATCATTATGGTTGCAATCGTAAGTGAGCATTTTGCTGTGTTTAGCCGCACGGTGAAGCCTGACTCCGTGTCTATAGGGTACCAAATCGTCATTCCTTCCGTGAATTATGAGGGTGGGCCCCGAGAAAGATTCTATAAATTTCAGATTGTCAAAAGGGTCCAGGATAAGGATGCTGGGGATAAGGAACTTGTTGGCAAATGAGCGGGTACTGGTAAAGGTGGACATAAGGATGAGTGCTGCGCAAGGTCGTTTTGCTGCCAGCGCACAGACCACACCGCCCCCGAGGGAACGACCGAACAAAACAATTTGAGTCGGATCGACATCGTTTCTTTTAATAATATGATCATAGGCTGCCACAAATGATTCGGTAATCTGCTCTTGCGATGGGCTTCCATCTGAACGTCCATAACCGGGATATTCTACAAGAAATATTGCAAGGCCAATGGATGTGAACTGCCTGAGTTCTTCCGGCCAAAAGTCGATCAGCTCCGCATTCCCGTGGGCAAAGATGACTACCGGTGCCGGTTTTGCAATCTCTTTCGTTGTTGCAGGGATAAACCATGCCTCAACTTTCCCAAAGCTTGTCTTTAACCGGATTTCTTCCAGCCCAGGGATCTCGCTAGCTTTCTCGGGTGGTGTGGGAATCTGATAGCGGGGGAACAAGATCAAGCGTTGAAAGATAAAAAGGAGGCAACAGTAGGCAATATACGCAAAAAAGGTCCATGAAACGATCTTGAACAACGTCATTTTTCCCATAAAGAGGCACTGCCAAAGCGCTCAAACCACCATTCGTGATCTGAAAGATGGTTCTTGACCTCCTCTTTGGAAAAGGAGAATCTATAATTGTTACAATAATCGATTATTGTCCTGTATGCAGAAACGATTCTGGCTGTCATCTCGGTGCATTTTTCCTTGCCTTCCCGACATTTGTCCGGATGCCACTTATTAATGAACTCTCTATAGTTGGTCTTGATTTCATCCATAGTTGCCCGTTCCGGCAACTCCAAGAGCTCCCTTGCCCGAGTGATTTCGTCGTACTTGTTCATTTACTTTCTAGGCACCATTATCCTTAGGTAGGGAAAAATAGAAGGCTGCTCCATTACCCTTTTCAGATTCCACCCAAACCTTTCCGCCCAGACTGCTAACAATCTTGTGGACGATTGGAAGGCCCAGACCTGTTCCCTCCTCATCTTCAATCTCCTTTAGGCGGGAAAACATTTCAAAGATTTGGCGGTGATGTTTCGAATCGATTCCAATGCCATTATCCTTTACATGAAAGACATGGGTCTTGCCGTTGTCACTGTACCCAATTTCTATTCTTGGCGTTCTTGAATTATCAATGAACTTTATGGCATTTACAAGGAGGTTTTCGAATACCTGATAGAGCCTTTCACCATCACAACTTATAGTAGGAAGATTGTTGTTTGAAAAAAGCTCTATACCCTTTGCTTTCAGCCTGGTTTGAAGGTTTGAGGTAAGGTTTTTTGCTAATTTGTGACAAGAGATTTCCTTAAATTTTAGCTCAACACGGCCAATCATTGATAATGTTAGCAGATCGGAAACAAGGAGTTCCATCCGGTGTGCATTGGTCATGATATGCTCCAAATAATGAAGCCCCTTTTCTCCCAGTATTTCCTTGTAGTTTTTGATTAGCCGGGAGGAAAACCCTTGGACGGAAATAATGGGGTTTTTTAGGTCATGAGAGACCACTTGGACAAAGTTTTTTACTTCTTCATTGGTTTGTTGAAGTTTTAGTTCCGCCCGCTTTCGCTCTTCGATTTCTTGCCTTAGTTTCGCATTTGCCAGTGCAAGCTCAGTAGTTCGCTCTTCAACGCGCTTTTCTAATTCTTCGTGTGCCTTTCGGAGTTTTTCTTCAGCATGCCTTCTATCTCTTTGCAGCTTTTTTTGATTGACTGCATTGTTGACTGTGTTTAGCAACTTCTCGTGCTCAAAAGGTTTCCTGAGGTAATCGAAAGCCCCTTTTCTTAAAGATGCTATTGTTGTGTCGACGGAAGCCTGTCCTGTCATCATAATGATAAACGTTTCAGGGGAATATTGCTTAATATGATCTATGAGTTGGAGGCCATTTATTTCTGGCAGATTTACATCCAATAGAACAAGGTCAAAGTCGTCCTTTGAAAAAAGCTCTAAGGTCTGTTGGGCTTGGGAAGTTGTCTGGACGTCATATCCGTCTGTATTCAACAGCAGTTTAAGGCTTTCGCACATGAGTGGTTCGTCATCGACTATGAGGATCCTGGCCCTATATTTCACTCGGTACCTCCGATGAGGTGGCCACAAAGACACGGAGACATAAAAGTGAAAAGTAGCCCTTAGTGTCTTGGCATCTTCGTTGGCTGAATAGCTACTAGTATAAGAAAAATACCTTTGTCTTTACATTATCCTTGCCCATCATGTCAAGTTTGTCATAAGTTTTGGCACTAATTGGAAGGCCTTTTTGGACAGTTGCCGATCAATGTGGGGGCTATGCGGTTATGGAAGATATGCGAAACAACTATATTCCGGAAAGTGTAAAGAATATTCACCTTGTGGCCATCTGTGGTACGGCAATGGCTGCATTGGCCGGCATGTTGAAAGAAGCGGGCTTTGAGATAACAGGTTCCGACCAGTATGTCTACCCCCCTATGAGTACGTTTCTCTCAGGGCTTGGAATCAAGATAGATGAAGGGTTCAGCCCCGAGAACCTGTCCTGTCGGCCGGATCTTGTTATCGTGGGAAATGCTGTGTCCAAAGATAATCCGGAGATTGCTCATATGTTTGAAGAGGAGCTTCCGTATTGTTCCCTTCCCCAAGCACTTAATAAATATTTTATGAGCGGCAAGGGCGCCCTGGTAGTTACAGGGACACATGGAAAGACCACAACAGCCGCTTTGCTATCATGGATCTTGGCCACAGCAGGCCTTAATCCGGGTTTCATGGTAGGGGGGATACTGCAAAACCTTGGGAGGAATTATAATGTTGGTAATGGTGCCTACTTTGTAGTTGAGGGCGATGAATATGATACAGCCTTTTTTGACAAGGGACCAAAATTTCTCCATTACACGCCTTCAAGGGCAATCGTTACAAGTATTGAATTCGACCACGCAGACATTTACCGCGATTTCTCTCATGTAAAAAAATCGTTCTCGGATTTTGTGACGGCTATGCCCCCCGAGGCACTCCTCGTGGGCTATGATGGTGACGCTGTCGTAAAGGATATGCTGGGCCGCGCCTCATGTTGGACTGTCTTATACGGCTTTGAGGAAAGATCACCGTGGCGACTTGGAAATGTACGCGTTGAGCCGCCATGGAGCCATTTTGAAGTAACAAAACGCGGCAGGCCATTTGGCAGTTTCAAGACCTCTCTTATAGGGCGCCATAATTTAATGAACATCTTAGCTGTTATTGCAGTAAGTGATGATTTGAGGATCCCGGTAGAGATCATTTCACAGGGACTTGAAACCTTTACGGGTGTTAAACGGCGACAAGAGATTCGCGGCAAGAAGGCGGGAGTCATTGTAATGGATGACTTTGCCCATCATCCCACAGAGGTCAGGGAGACCATTTCTGCGGTAGATTCTTTTTATTCAGGCAATAGGGTTATCGCTGTTTTTGAACCTCGAACCAATTCGAGCAGGCGAAACGTGTTCCAGGATAGATATGCTGAGGCTTTTGACATGGCGGATCTAGTCTGTATCAGAAAACCACCGCTCTTGGAAAAAATACCTGTTGATGAGCGCTTCTCGTCGGAAAAGCTGGTAGAGGCCCTCAAGAAACGTGGGAAAAAGGCCTATTATTTTGATGATACCGAGGCAATTATTGACTACCTTATTAGTAACGTAAGACCAGGTGATGTGCTTCTGGTTATGTCGAATGGTGGCTTCGACAACATTCACGAGAGGTTGTTGGAAGGGCTGTAGCGTTGGTGGAAACGGGATATCTCCGGATGCTTGTGATCATTTGTTACTTTTAGTACCAAGTATTGGCATTATTTTTCCATTTATAACATTGTTTACCCAACATTTTACAAAAATCATTTCCAGGCAATATGGGATAACCTACCTAAGATACAAAGTATGCTATTGCATAGCCCATCTTGGCATACTATTTTCATGACAAAATGCTACAAGGTGCCCATCCACAAAAAAAAGATTTCCGGATAGAGCGATCAGCTCTTAGCGGTTAGTTTTTAACTTAACCGTTGGTTTTTATTGGTTATGCGGCTAAAAGCAAATTGCTAATAGCTATAGGCTTTTAGTCATAACGGCAATTTATAGACGGAAAAATTGCTAGGATTGGCGGGGCATAACATGCTCTGCTTTTACCTATTAGCCCCTGGATCGACGCCCTTCGACACAAAGACCGG
>MAVP01000035.1 GCA_001751075.1 Desulfobacterales bacterium S7086C20
GGGCCGTCTTCTGCGTTGCTCGGTTGGTCACATACCTCGGTATGCTCCCGCCCGAGTGCCTTGAATACAACCCAAAATCCTTCACAATCTTGAGACACTTATTTCGTGACGAACCCCAAGGAAAGATTATTGGCAAGGGAGACTACTTAACAATATGGAAAGCAAGGAGGATTATGAGGCCCCAGGCAAAAGCGCTTAACACTAAGGAGTTTATGAGGCCTCTATAAAAAGATGGACATGGGCTGTATTGTCCAGACATGACATATCTTTAAACTACAGCACCAGGCTTGTCAAGAGCTTTTAGAGCATTTAGAGTAAAAGATGCGATCTTGGGGGTAATCGTGACAGCGAAGGAGACCAAAAAACTAGAGGCAAATATCAAGGAAGCAGCAAAGGTGTTGTCACAATCTGCGTTGAACGTGGCCTTAACCGGCGCGGGTATTTCTGTTGAGTCGGGTATTCCGGATTTCAGAAGCCCTGGTGGGTTATGGGAGCGCTATGACATAATGGAATATGGCAGCATTTCGGCATTTCGGAACAATCCCGAAAAGGTGTGGAAAATGCTTGCAGAGATAGGCGATACGATCAAAGATGCGAAACCGAATCGAGCCCACAAGGGCGTAGGTCAAATAGAGCAAATCGGCCTTCTTCACACGGTTATTACACAAAATATTGACAATCTTCACCAGGAAGGTGGTACTACCAACGTCATAGAATACCATGGTAACTTCAAGACGCTTTCTTGTCTTGCGTGTGCCCGTACGTATGGCATTGAAAAAGTTGACAGCGAGATGCCCCCCAAGTGTACTTGTGGCGAGATCCTTAAGCCGGATATCATCTTTTTCGGAGAGGCGATTCCCCCCGAAGCCCTTCGTGATTCCTATGAACTGGCCTCGTCTTGCGGAGGCCTTCTTGTGATTGGCACTTCTGCCCAGGTAACACCGGCCAATACTATTCCCGGCATTGCTAAACAGGCCGGCGCCGGTATTATTGAGATAAATGTGGAGCCAACTCACCTTACCACCTTGGTCACAGACATCTTCCTGCCCGGCAAAGCCGGAGAGATTGTGCCGAAACTAGTTGATGCGGCTAAAGAACTTGTCTCGCAATAGTTTCCATCCAGAAATGGCTCTTTTCCGCAATCTCTACGTCAAGCTGCGGTGTTGCTTGTGCGGCGTACTATAGTACGCCGCAGCGCAACCCCTTGTATTGACTTGGGGCATCCGTGCCCCTCGCCCTTACGGGTCTGCCTCAGGCAGATCCAATTCCGCTGTCCTGCGGAATTGTCCTTGACCTTATGGAAAATTGCTCATTTCTGACCGGCCTGCTTCCTGGAATGCCCGCCTTTTTAGCGGGCTGGAAGGAAGCTATAAAAGATAGTGAACTTCCTTACCGGGAAGCAACAGCTTCAATTGGAAACTTATGATAATGCCCATTCGGTTCAAAGGCATTTATGGATGGGCCTTAGATAGTAACCACAAACTAGTTCCCCGTATGCCCAAACCCACCGTCATCACGCTGGGTTTCATCAAGGGTATCTACTAGTTCAAGCTGTGCCTGGTATACCCTTTGAATGACAAGCTGGGCAATCCTGTCTCCCCGACAAACGGTATAAGGTTTGTCGCCAAGGTTTATAAGCGCAATCTTTATTTCACCTCTATAATCGGCATCTATTGTTCCGGGACTGTTGATAATACCAATACCATGCTTCGATGCCAGACCGCTTCTGGGACGAACCTGGGCCTCAAATCCCACCGGAAGGGAAATAGCAATTCCAGTTGGAATCACCCTGATAGCACCTACTTCAAGGAGTTGTTCTTTTTCAACACTACAACACATATCCATCCCTGAACAGTTGGAAGTCATGTAACGGGGTATTGGAATATCGGAGTCGATTTCCGGGCGGAGCCGGCGGATACGAATTATGGGAACAGTTGATTTTTCTGAATAGGTCACTGGCCAAAAATAGTTAGGGGTTTTCGCAACAGTTTCTCCTAATGAAAATGTTCCAAATCGCAACGAAAGATACTGATACGAGGTCACAAACTGAGTATATTCTCATAAGAGGCCTTTTCATCCACCGGCCCAAGGAGTGTCAAGGCCGCAAATTCATCGCGAAAGATATCTCCGGCAAGTTCTTCAATATCTTCGACTGTAACACTTTCTATCTTCTCTTCCATCTCTTTCAAGGTAATATAGCGACCAAAGTTCATCTCGTTTTGCGCAATACGAACCATTTGATTTTCGGTACTTTCAGCACTGAGGTACAAACCACCTTTTAGGTATTGTTTTGCATTTATGAGTTCAGAGCCGTCAATGGCCTCTTCCTTGACCCTTATCATCTCTTTAACAATAACGTCTAAGACCTCATCTGTCTTGGAGTTATCTACTCCCACATAAACTCCCCATCTCCCAGTATCAGAATATAGGGAAAGATATGAATAGACAGCATATGCAAGACCGCGGCGCTCACGAATCTCTTGAAAGAGTCGAGAACTCATGTTTCCTCCCAAGACAACATTCAAGACAGCGCCACTATATCGTCTTGGATCCGTGACATGCACCCCCTTGATCCCAAGACAAATGTGGACCTGTTCCAGGCTCTTTGGGTGAACCTTGATGGCCCGATTCATGGCAGGCTCAATGCGATGCGGAAAATCGTTGTGCCTCCTCACTACTTCAAAGGCATGGGCAGTAAGTCCCACAAACGATTCATGTTCTATGTTTCCTGCGGCAGCAATAACAATACGTTCTGGTTGGTAGGCTCGTTTGAAAAATTCCTTGATAGCTGAAGAATCAAAAGAGGTTACCGTTTCAGGATTCCCCAGTATGGAACGACCCAAAGAATGGTTTCCCCAAGCAGCTTGTGCCGAAAGCACATGGACATGCTCGTCTGGGGTATCCTCTAACATACGAATCTCCTGAAGAATAACCTGGCGTTCTCTATCAAGTTCCTGAGGATCAAAAACAGAGTTTAAAAAAATGTCGGACAGAAGATCGACCATGGTATCCAAACAGGTGTCCATAACCTTTGCATGATAACAGGTGTTCTCCTTGCTGGTAAATGCATTGCATTGGCCGCCAATCGCATCCAACTCCTTTGCAATCTCAACGGCCGTTCGCTTTTCAGTACCCTTGAAAATCATATGCTCAATGAAATGGCAAATACCACCTTCCTCCGGCCGCTCGTCACGGGCGCCCACGTCAACCCAAACACCCATCGATACTGAACGGGCATGTGGCACCCTTTTGGTAACGATTCTGATCCCGTTGCCTAGGACCGTCTTATGAAAATTACTGTCCACTTTTTTGGTCCTCCAAGACAGCCTTTCGACTTAGACGGATTTTGCCATCGCGATCTACCTCCAGGACTTTGACCTTAACCTTATCACCTTCTTTTAATACGTCCGTCACCTTGACAACACGTTTTAAGTCGAGTTGGGAGATGTGTACTAATCCATCTGTGCCTGGAAATATCTCAACGAAGGCCCCAAAATCCATGATCTTGCGAACAGTCCCCTCATAAATAGCCCCAACCTTAGCCTCCTGGACGATAGCCTCAATCATCTTCAAGGCCTTTTCTGCCTCTTCCTTATTGTCACCGACTACCTTGACAAGCCCGTCATCTTCTATATCTACCTTTGTCCCAGTCTCCGCCTGAATAGCTCTAACCACCTTTCCGCCAGGTCCGATAATATCTCGGATCTTATCCGGGTTTATCTGTATACTGATAATCTTTGGCGCATACGGAGAAATCTCAAGCCTAGGCTTCTGCATAGTCTTTTCCATTGTGTCCAGAATAAAGAGACGGCCTCTTCGTGCCTGTTCAAGCGCCTGCTCCATGATTGATTTTGTTAAACCATGGATCTTTATGTCCATTTGAAGTGCGGTAATTCCATCCCGCGTACCTGCCACTTTAAAGTCCATGTCTCCCATATGATCTTCATCACCTAGGATATCAGAGAGTATTAAAACTGTGTCTTCCTCTTTGATAAGCCCCATAGCAATTCCAGCCACTGGAGCGCTGACGGGAACCCCTGCATCCATGAGGGCAAGACTGCCGGCACATACCGTAGCCATAGATGAAGAACCGTTCGACTCCAGGATTTCTGAAACAATACGAATAGTATAGTCAAACTCTTCTTTGCTTGGCAGAACTTTTTCAACAGCCCTAGTTGAAAGCCCACCATGACCAATGTCCCGGCGACTTGGCCCCCCTAACCGCCTTACTTCCCCGACACAAAAAGCAGGAAAGTTGTAATGAAGCATAAAAGGTCTAAACTCAAAACCGTCCAGGGTTTCGATCCGCTGTTCATCTCTCGCAGAACCGAGTGTCACAACCCCGAGTGCCTGGGTCTCCCCCCGTGTAAAAAGGGCCGAACCATGGGTGCGAGGCAATAGACCCACCTCACATTGAATGGGACGGATTTCGTCAAAGCTGCGCCCATCAATCCTGCTACCATGAGAAATAACAAGATCACGAATAACGCGCCGCTCAATACCATGCAATATATCACAAACCTCACCACGGCGATCCACATAGTCTTGACCGAGCTTTTCCAATACCTCGGCCTTTATGTTTTTCAACGCATCCTGACGATCGAGCTTTTTGGCAATCCTGACGGCCTTTTCAATACGCTCGGCTGCCATTTTTTCAACCTGCCCCACAAGCCCTTCATCTATCTCGATTGCAGACACTGCACGCTTCGGTAAACCAACAGCTTCCTTAAGCTCGGCCTGCAAATCTATAATAGGCTGCAAAGCCTTGTGCCCGAAGAAGATAGCATCGAGCATATCCTCTTCTTTTACAAAATGACCGCCGCCTTCTACCATCACAACAGCATCCTTGCTTCCCGCAACAACCAGATTAATGTCACTTTCTTCAAGTTCCTGCCGCGTGGGATTGGCCTTAAAATGTCCATCAATACGACCAACACACACACAGGCAATCGGTCCGGCAAAGGGAATGTCTGATATTTCCAGGGCTGCAGAAGCGCCAACAACAGCCAAGACATCAGGATCATTTTCATTATCTACTGACAGGACCTGAGCAATGACTTGTGTCTCATGTCTGTAGCTTTTTGGAAACAACGGTCTAATAGGCCTGTCTATAAGCCGAGCTGCTAATGTCGCCTTCTCACCGGGTCGCCCGATCTCTCTACGAAAATAGTTTCCTGGAATCCTGCCGGCGGCATATCCTTTTTCCTGGTATTCAACAGTCAGCGGGACAAAGTCAATCCCCTCTCGTAACTCATCGGACGCAACAACAGTTACTAGCACCCGCGTCTCACCATAACTCACCAAAACAGCCCCACCGGCCTGCCTGGCAAGTTTTCCGGTTTCTATACTAAGTGTTTCACTACCTACTTCTCCACTAAAAGATACTTCCATTTTGGTTCTCCCTATTACCTGCTTTTCGCAAACTACTTCCGGTTTGCGATCTATTATAAGTTTGCACCTGCAAGCACAACAAGCACACATACGGGCAGTTTGAAGGACTATTTTCTGAGGCCAAGGGCCTCAATAAGCACTCGATAGCGTTTAACGTCCTTGCCTTTAAGATAATTCAGCAACCTTCTTCGCTGTCCCACCAGTTTTAACAATCCTCGTCTAGAATGATGATCCTTTTTGTGAATCTTGAAATGCCCATTCAGATAGTTGATACGGTGAGTCAATAAGGCAATCTGAACCTCGGGTGACCCGGTATCATTATCGTGGAGCTTAAATTGATCAATTAACTCTTTTTTCTCTCCCACGGCTAGAACCACTTTTGAAACCTCCTCTTGTCGTTATTCGTTTACTGGAAAAACACACATATAGGGGAAAACACCCTTTTTCTCATTAGAATCTAGTATGGCAACTAGGTTCTTGTTAACATCAGTCACTTTAACCCATTGAGCCCATGTATCATCATGTGAGCCTAACTCTGTTATTGTTACAGGCCTTCCATGTCGCATCTTTTCTGCCAACTTGCTACTAACATGAACCTCAGGCATTTCCTTCAAGGCCCTGTTCATAGGGATAACACAATTGGAAGCTTTTCCTGCTAAGGCATGTCGCTCCAGCGTCTTTAAAGACATTGCTTCTTCCAACTTGAAACCACCGCTTTCCGTTCGACGTAATTGGACCAAATGACCACCACACCCCAAGGCCTCCCCAATATCAGCACACAACGTTCTAACATAGGTCCCATGGCTGCAAACCACATCAAAGCGCACAAAGGGATGATTGATATCAAGCACTGTGAGAGTGTATATAGAAATCTGCCTGGCAGGTTTTTGTATGAAGATCCCTTCACGGGCCAGTTTATAAAGAGGCTCTCCCTGATGCTTAAGTGCTGAAAAGTACGGTGGGAATTGTTCCATGCACCCGGCAAATTCTCGGAATACTGACTCTATCTTCGAATTAGTTATTCCCACAGCTGAACTCCTGGAAAGAACTCGCCCTGTAAAATCCTGAGTATCAGTTCTCACTCCAAGACGCATAACCGCCTCATATCGCTTCTTCCCATACGAGAGAAACTGCGCAAGTCGAGTAGCCCTGTTGACACAGCAAACCAGCACACCGGTAGCAAACGGATCAAGTGTACCAGTATGACCAACCTTTCTTGCCTTAAGAGCCCTTTTCACCACATTCACCACTTGAGCAGATGTCATTCCTGACGGTTTGTCAACTACAACCATTCCGTTCATCCGCCCATCTCCATCCAATCAGGTTTACCCTGACGTTGCAAAATCACAAAAAGCGGCACAGATATTCAACTTGTTAGTTTGTTTCATTATGCATGGTCTCAAAGACTTCATTGAGTGCAGCAGCTCGATCAAATGACTCATCATAAATGAACTTAAGCTCGGGCACGTTTCTCAATTCCAAGCGACAACCAAGCTCGCGCTTCAAATAACCTACAGCACTATGAAAGCCGGCAAGAACACTTTCTTTGCGCTCATCTCCTCCCGCGGCACAAAAATATATTCGAGCTGACTGCAAGTTATCGGATATTCTTACTTGAGTAATAGTAACCAAATCCAATCTAGGATCTTTTATCTTTGTCAACAGAAGATCGGAAATTTCCCTTTGAACCAAGACCCCAACTCTATCTGCCCTCTTGACATGCATCACAGATTCATAATTTCCATGTCAGTATCAATGATCTCAGCCAACTGCATGTCCTCGACAAGATTCATAACTTTGTCCAACTTTGAATTGATGACCCGACGATCATTGCCTATAAGCGCCAGCCCTATTTCTGCGCGCCCAAGACTGTTATTAGCTCCAACCTCAGCTACAGAAACATTGAAGTTGTTCTGAAGTCGCTTCACAATAGTCTTTACCACTTTACGCTTGCCCTTTAAAGAACTGTTGCCATGAAGCCTTAGAACAACTGTGCCAATACCTACAACCATATTAAACATCCACAAACGAATGAACAAGCGCCTAAAACGAGCTATTCCAAAACTGGTTTTATCTCTTCAACTCTATAGCACTCAATAACGTCGCCAACCTTGATATCATTGTACCTCTCAATTTTAATCCCACATTCATATCCCCGTTGTACTTCCTTGGCATCATCCTTGAACCGACGCAGCGCCTCTATCTTCCCATTGTATATTACGACACCATCACGAACCAACCGAATCGGTTCACTCCGTTCAATTTTACCCTCTGTCACATAAGACCCGGCCACAGTTCCAACCTTGGCAACATTGAACGTCTCCCTAACCTCTGCCCGCCCAATAAGGTGTTCTTCATAGGTTGACTCCATCAAACCAACGACGGCTTTCTTGATATCATCGATTACATTATAAATCACGTCATAGAATTTGATCTCCACATTGTGCTCACTTGCCAAATCTAGAACCTTCGAATTGGGTCGAACATTAAAACCAAGAACGATAGCATTAGACACCGTTGCCAGCATCACATCTGATTCTGCCATCGCACCTGTAGCAGAATGAATGATGTTAACATTAACTTCGCTTGTTGGAATCTTCCTTATGGATTCAGTCAGGGCCTCCACAGAACCTTGAACATCTGCGCGAATGATTAGATTCAAATCTTTGACAATCCCGTCCTTCATCTGTTCGTAATATTTCTCCAGTGTCAAGGTACTGCTCTTCGCCAGATCCTTGGCACGCTGTCTTTGGACACGGTGCATACTCACCTGCTTAGCAACCTTTTCATCAGCCACAACAACAAACTCATCACCAGCCATTGGAACCCCGGAAAGCCCTTGAATCTCAACTGCCATGGAAGGTCCTGCATGATCTAACCTATGTCCACCATCATCGAGTGTGGCGCGGATTTTCCCGTAATACGCCCCACAAATGACGGCATCACCTGCCCGCAACGTTCCATCCTGAACCAAAACTGTAGCCACAGGACCTCTCCCTATATCAAGCTTGGCCTCAATAACCCTCCCCCTTGCCTGTTTATCAGGATTTGCTTTTAGCTCAAGTATATCAGCCTGCAGGAGAATCATCTCAAGCAGATCTTCAAGGCCAATTCTTTCTTTGGCTGACAAATTGACAAAAACCGTGTCTCCACCCCACTCTTCCGGATTAAGACCATGCTCTGCTAATTCTCGCTTCACTCGATCCGGCTCTGCTTGAGGCTTGTCAATCTTATTCACGGCAGCGAGAATAGGCACATCAGCAACCTTAGCATGATTGATAGCCTCTATGGTCTGCGGCATCACACCATCGTCGGCAGCCACTACCAGAACCACCAAGTCTGTTATATTCGCACCCCTGGCACGCATAGCAGTAAATGCCTCATGCCCCGGCGTGTCAAGGAACACAATCTGCCTATCATCCAAGGTAACGCAGTAGGCCCCAATGTGCTGAGTGATACCTCCCGCTTCACCTTCAATTACATTTGTCTGGCGAATAGCATCCAATAAAGATGTTTTGCCATGGTCCACATGCCCCATAATGGTCACAACAGGCGGCCTTGGCTTTAGTTGGTCCGGCGTATCTTCTTCAACACGCATAATATCTTCTTCTTCAAAAGAGGCTTTTTCAACCTCGTAGTTAAACTCATTAGCAATCACATTGGCAGTCTCAAAATCAATTGCTTGATTAAGGGAGGCCATAACTCCAAGACCCATTAGTTCCTTGATCACATCGCTACCCTTCACTCCCATTCGCTTGGCCAAATCAGAGATCACGATAGCATCATCAATTTTGATACGACGCTTGATCGCTTTGGGGGTTGTAATTATTGTCTTTTGGCCTTGGATCGCAACCTTGCCTCTGCGAGGTTTTCGACCTTTGCGGCCGGTCATGGGTTTACCCCCATAAAGGTCTGATTTTTCCAGGACCTCTTTTTTTCGATAACTTATTTTCTTCTTAAAAAATCCCTTATCTTCGCCAGGTACTTTGTGGGACTGCTTCAACTTTTTCTTGTGTTTGCCTTTGTCCTTAGGTGAAATCTTATCTCCTTCTAAACCCACGGTAACTTCTTGAGGCATTGACTTTTCTTCCTTGGCACCCGTATCTGTACTTGGCTCAAAGTCAGCTTTATCTACGGAAGGGCGAGCTTCTCTTATCTCAGGCAAACTGATAATCTTTGCGGCTTTTTCTTTCCTCTTCTGTTTGGTTTTTTTCTTGGGCTTTTTTCCCTCAACCGGCTCTGCCTTTTCCGGCTTCACCTTAACATCCTTAGTCTTTGCAGCATGCTTTCCAGCCTTTTTCCCCTCTTTAACTTTTCCTTTTGCCCCTGCCGGCTCAACCAGCTTTACTACCTTTTTATCCGCAGACTCAGGACCGGGATCTGAAACCTCCTCTAGCTTAACCTCAGATTTGACTGCTGCATCTTCGTCTCTTGATTCTGAAACTACATCAGCTTCCGCTTCAGGCAATTTTGTGACAACCTTCTTCCGTCTTCTGATAACACTACCTCTAACCCGTCTTTCAACGACAACTTCTGACTTGCCTCCAAACAAAGCCTCTCTTACAACAGGAATTACTTCTTCGTCTACTACACTCATATGACTTTTTGCGGAGATATTTATCTCCGCCAATTTATCCAAGAGAACCTTGTTACTTGTATTGAGCTGTTTAGCAAGCTCATATACCCGGATTTTAGCCATTCATCCCCCCCACAAATCTAGCATTCATGCATCTTCAGAAGATGCCTTAACATTATTTGAAATCTCTGACTGCTCAGCACTTTCTCGGTCGTCAACTTGGCCTTCAGACAAATCGGATTCATCTTCTTTAAGCTCGCTATCGGACTGTTTTGCGACAAGCATTTGTTGAACCCCTTCAATCAATGATTTCGCTTTTGTTTCCCCTATCCCTTTTATCTGTGTAAGTTCTTCAACCGTCGCATTAGCAAGTTCCTCAATAGAATAAAACCCCTGTTCATAAAGCACATCAGCAGTCACAACGCCCATTCCAGGAAGTTCCAATAACGACTCATAGCCGGCTCGCATGGCATGACTGTACTGACTTTCGCTCTTGACATCTATGTTCCAACCTGTCAGTTTACAGGCGAGCCGAACGTTTTGCCCCCGCCTACCGATGGCAATAGACAAATGTTCATCCGGAACAATTACTTCCATGGCCCGAGAAACCTCATCTACAACTACTCGAGAAACCTCGGCGGGGGCTAAAGCATTACATACAAACCTTGCCGGATCAATGTGCCATGGAATGATATCAATTTTCTCGCCTTTCAGTTCCTGGACAACACTCTGAACCCGACTCCCTTTCATGCCGACGCAAGCGCCGACTGGATCGACATCTGACGCATTTGATGAAACAGCAATCTTCGAACGACCACCAGGCTCACGAGCTGCTGCTCTGATCTCAACAATACCTTCGGATATCTCCGGCACTTCCGTTTTAAAAAGGCTTAAAAGAAACCCTCGATGAGTTCGAGATAATATAATTTGAGGGCCTCGGGCTTCATGAAGCACATCCAACACAAAAGCCCGAATCCTCTCTCCCCTGCGATAGCTCTCCCTCGGAACCTGTTCCTGTGATGGAACAATCGCTTCAGTTCGCCCTAGATTAACGATCATATCCCCCCTGTTCATCCTCTGAACAATGCCGTTTATTATCTCGCCTTTCCTGTCAACAAAACTCTCATAAACAACGTCGCGTTCGGCATCCTTCATCTTTTGGATAATGACCTGCTTGGCGGATTGAGCGGCTATCCTCCCAAAAGTCATTGTGTCCATCTTCGCTCCAAGGCTATCACCTTCTTCGCATCCAGGATCAAGCTTACGGCCCTCTTCTAGGCTCATTTCAAGGTCGGGTTCCGTCACTTCCTTTACTACATCTTTAAACTGAAAAACTTCGATTTCGCCAAGTTCCTCATTATATTGAACCTCGATATCGACATTAACTCCCAACTTCTTTCTCGCCGCTGACTTGAGGGCCTCTTCCATGGTCTTGATCAAAACTTGTCTGTCAATACCCTTGTCACGGCTAACCTGCTCAACAACTCTTTTTATATCCGACTCAAACATCTTCAACACCTCAAACTAATAGTTCAGATGGGCTGTTACAATGTTCTCATAGGCAATAGCCACAATCTCTTGTCCCACAGCTAATGTAACCATACCGTCAGAAAACTCCATCAAGGTCCCCTTAAGATCTTCCTTTCCCCCAACCGCAGAATCAAGTCTAATAGCCACCTGCCGGCCCTCGAAACAAAGAAAATGCCTAGGCTTTGTCAAGCGGAAGTTAAGCCCGGGCGATGAAATCTCCATGTTATAAGGGCCATATACATTCAATTTTGCATCCAGCAAATCTCCTAACTGATTGCCGATTTCAGTGCAATCATCCAGGGTAACACCGTCATGTTTGTCAATAATTACCCGTAGAGTTCGACCAGGAGACTCCCTCCGACATTCAATATCAATCAGCGTAACACCCTCAGAGGCCATCAGTGGTTGAGCTAATATCTCAATTTCAGCAATAACCTTTTTGCTCCTTTGATCCATAAAGCAATAAATCGGCTCGACCGACGTCGGGATGGAAACGAGGGCCTTTCCTGGAACGCGATCTCTTCAGTAAAAAAAAACGGGCTATTTGCCCGTTTCCCGCACCGCATGCTTTCCTCAATAACCCTTATTGAGTTTTACACAAAAACAAGGCACAGATTACTATAAAATCCGCTGATCAAAGCACATGCCGTGCTGCCTAACCATACATGGCACCGCCTCAAAAAGGGAAAGGGCACTCTATCCTAAGCTCGTCACTCAACAACTATCACTTATTTTGTGACGAACCCTAAATAACAAAAAAACTGGAGCGGGCAGCGGGATTCGAACCCGCGGCACCAAGCTTGGGAAGCTTGTACTCTGCCAGCTGAGCTATGCCCGCTTGCTACCATTAAGACCTAACTTATACCTCGCTTCCAAGATTGTCAAATATTTTTCCATATCCGACAATCCTACCCCTTTTGTTCTTTATGCCTTGAATTATAAATTCTATGTGATAAGGCACTATCCAATTAAGGTCCAAATTCCGCTAATGGTGATGGATTCGTAAAAAGTCCGTCAACGGTTAAATGCAAATGACTAATACCAGGGAACAAATCGAATTTGATGTCTTGTTTGTCGGGGGAGGCCCGGCAAACCTTGCCGGGGCGATTCGTCTCATGCAACTTGCCGGAGAGAAAAACCTTGAGCTTGAGGTAGCCCTAATCGAAAAAGGCGCAGACATTGGCTCTCATGCACTGAGCGGGGCAATTATGGATCCCGTCGCTGTCAAAGAGCTTATCCCCAATTACAAGGAAGTAGGTTGCCCCATAGAAAATGACGTTAGGGGTGATTCTTTCTATGTCCTTACCAAACAATGGCAATACGCAGCCCCATTTGTACCTAAATACATGAAAAACAAAGGCTTCCATATTATAAGCCTTTCCAGGTTTGTCCGCTGGCTTGCTTCAATAGCCCAAGATTTAGGTGTAAACATCTTCCCTGGTTTTGCGGGTACCGAGGTGCTTTACGGCCAAGATAACAAAACCGTAATTGGAGTTCGCACTGGTGATAAAGGAATCGGCCACGATGGACAACCAAAGTCAAATTTTGAACCTGGTATAGATATAATGGCAAAAGTTACAAGCTTTGGGGAAGGCGCCAAGGGTTCTCTTCTCAGAGAGATTGCCACAAAGCTTCGGCTTTTTGACCCGAAGGTACCTCAAACATTTGAAACGGGGATAAAAGAAGTCATTCAACTACCTGAAAGCAATTTTTTTTCAGACAATCCAGTCAACGACATCCACACATTAGGCTACCCCCTCGACCTTGATACCCATAGTGGTGGTTTTATTTACGAAATGAAAAACAATAAGGTATCTGTTGGACTTGTTGTAGGCCTTGGATATCACAACCCTATGATTGACCTTTATGAAGAATTCATACGGTTCAAAAAACACCCCTTTGTGCGTGGTATCATATCCGGTGGACGGGTAGTAGAACAAGGGACCAGAACACTTGGAAACGGCAGCTACTATACCATGCCAAAACTAGCTGTTGATGGGGCAGTCTTTGTTGGCGCCTCGGCATCTATGTTGAATGCGCCTGCACTAAAGGGAATTCACACATCTATGAAATCTGGAATGCTTGCAGCAAAAGCGATCCTGGAGGCCTTGTCAAAGGAAGATTTTACGCAACAAACGCTATATGCTTATCATGACATGTTCAACAAGAGCTGGCTCAAAGACGAGGTCTATGAGGGAAGGAATTTCGCCCAGGCCCTCTCCAAAAAGATGCCCGCAAAGATTTTTCATCTGGGCGCCCAATATCTTACACAAGGACGTGGTTTCGTTGACAAAATGTCGATTGAAAAAGACTCTAACACCTTAAGCCCTTTAAAAGATGGCGACTTTCAGACAGCGGGAAGAAGGTACGGAAAACATGACCATGATGATGTTCTTTTCTTGGACAAGCTGACAGGTGTTTATATGTCCAAGACTCAGCACAGGGAAGATCAACCATGCCACTTGATCATCCATAACCCAGAGCTGTGTGTAAATGAATGCCTAAAGGACTATCGGGCCCCCTGCACCAGATTTTGTCCGGGCAATGTATACGAAATGGAGATTGAACAAGGAACCCAAGAAAAAAGGCTCAAACTCAACCCATCCAATTGCCTGCACTGCAAGACCTGTGAAATCAAAGATCCATATGAAAATATCACCTGGACCTGCCCTGAAGGAGGTGACGGTCCTAAATATACTATGCTATAATTATATTTAATTTTGCGTATTTTTTATTGACACGTTGGCCCAAATCATGCATCTTACCGCTAGTTCAAAAGGCGGTGCCAATAACGATTCTAGACTATGGGAAGTATCAACTCACATCAAACGGCTGAACAACCCTTATGAAAAGGAATTCACTGAAGGAAATTCGAGAATCGCTATTGATCAGCAAGGCCGAACTTGCAAGAAAGGCTCTTGTATCTCCGATAACCATTAACAGAATAGAAAACGGCAAGAAATGCCGCTTGGAAACAAAACGAAAAATCCTCCTGGCCCTTGGATACAAGCCGGCTGATAAAAACAAGATATTTCATGATTAAAGGGACCTTATGCTTTTTGCAAAGAAAAACCACCTAATCGGAGTAGACATCGGTTCCCGAACCATCAAACTGGGCGAGGTGGTAGAAAAAAAAGAGGGATGGCTGTTAAAGAGCTTTGGTATGAGCGATCTGCCACAGGGAGCAATCGTTGAAGGGCGTATCAAGGAACCTGAAACCGTGGCCAACACCATTAAAGAGCTGGTACAAAGCCTGAAGATTAAAGAACAAAATGTTGCAATCTCTATTTCAGGCTATTCCGTTATCATCAAAAAGATTGTTGTAGCAAAAACATCCGACGAAGAACTCAGTGAAAACATACAGTACGAGGCAGAACAATACATCCCCTTTAATGTCGAAGATGTCAACATTGACTTCCAGATCCTTGGAGACCATGAATTAAACCCAAATCAAATGAATGTCATGCTTGTTGCAGCCAAGGCAGAAGTCATAAATGAATATTTAGACCTTTTGGAAATGGCTGACCTAACTCCCAACATAATCGACGTTGATGTCTTTGCATTAGAAAAGGTTTTTGAAAATAGCTATTTACTTGAAGAAAAGAGTGTTGCGTTGGTTGATATCGGAGCCAACAAACTCAATGTAAATATTGTCAAAAACAATACCTCTGCTTTCACCCGAGACGTAGCTATCGGAGGAGAAGAAATTACTCGAGAGATTGTCAATCGATTCAAGTGTTCTTTTGAAGAAGCAGAGGAAATAAAGCTTGGCAAGGCCACAGACAAGATACCACAGAAAGACCTCCGGAATATTATGCGTTCCGTTGTGTCGAACTGGTGCAGTGAGATTAGACGGGTAATTGATTTCTACTATTCAACTTATCCTGACGAAACTATTAAACAGATCCTCTTAAGTGGCGGCGCAACGCAGACACCGGGCTTTCTCGAAAATATGGCAGCCGAAACATCCAGCGAAGTCGGCTTTTTAGACCCTTTCAAGGGCTTGGAAATCAGTGAAAAGGACCATGATATAGACTATCTGAAACATATAGCCCCTCAAGCTTCCATCTGTATAGGTTTGGCATCGAGGAGGGTGGGCGACAAATGATCACCATTAACCTTTTGCCTGTTAGGGCTGCCCGGAAGAAAGAAAATGTCCGTCGTCAGGTCTCCGTCTTTTTTCTCGGTATCATTTTTACCCTTTGCGTGATTGTCTATATTACGATCTCAATGAACAGTAAGATATCGGAAATCAATCGCAACATTGAAACGACACAGGCAGAACTCAAGAGATATGAAGCAAAGGCGAAGGAGGCTAGCAAGATTAGGAAAGAGCTTAAAAAGCTCGAAGAGAAAATGGATATTATAGTCAAGCTTGAAGCAAATCGAACAGGCCCGGTACGGTTTATGGCTGCGCTTACCGATCTTGTTATCGCAGACAAGATGTGGCTCACAAGCCTAACAGAATCAAAGGGAAACATGAAACTGGCAGGAATGGCTACCGACAACAACACCATCGCTGATTTCATGACCAATCTTGAAGGATCACGCTATTTCAGTAGTGTAGACCTTATTTCCTCTAAACAAACGAAGTCGGGAGCAAAGCAGACTTTAAAGCAGTTCACGATAACGTGCCGGGTGTCAAACGAAGAACCAACTAAAGAATCGAAAGCGTCTTAAAGACAAATGCAAAATAAGAAACTACCAAGCTTGCCTTTTGAAAAAATTGCGCAACTAACCAAAGTACAAAGAATACTCATATGTGTGGGGACTTTTCTGTTGCTTGGCGGGCTGTTCTTCTATCTCGTCTACATGCCGAAATCAACCAAACTAGATGAACTAAAGAATAATTACGACAGTCTTGAGACCAGGTTGCTAAAGGCTAAGGCAGATGCGAGCAAGCTTGCGAAACTCAAGGAAGAGTACAAGGAAGCCCAGGGGAAATTCAGATTTGTACTTCAACTCCTTCCAGATAAGAAAGAAATCCCCAGTCTCCTTGAAAATGTATCAAATTCCGGGAGGCGTGCGGGTTTGGAATTTTTGTTGTTCCAACCCACACAAGAGGTCCTCAGAGATTTTTATGCTGAAATTCCCGTAAAGATACAAGTAAGCGGCGGATATCACAACCTGGCTATGTTTTTCGACAAAGTGGCCAGACTTTCCAGAATTGTTAATGTCTCCAATATTAGTATAAAGAATGCAGGAAGCTCCAAACAGAAACAAACATTCCTAAAAACCTCTTGTACGGCTATTACATATAGATTTGTGGAAAATGCCAAAAAGAATAAGAAGGGGGGCAAGAAGAAGTAATATGATAGCCAGTGCTCGAAATTTGGCCTTCTTGGTCTCTTTGTTCGCTGCTGTTGCTGTCGGGTGCACAGATCGCTCGGAATCTGAAGCACCTCAACAACCCCCTGAATTGAGAAAAAAGATTTCCGCACCAAAGGAAACAACCCTTCGGACAACAAAACAAGAAGATAAAAAGTTGGCAATACCAACTGCAGCCAAAGAAACCAAGCCGCCAGAAGGTGAACAAGCGCCTCAAAAGAGGCTTATTAAACCATCGTCACCTGAAAAAAAAGGCTTGATCCAGCCAAAGAAATCAGAAGGAGTGATCCTTGCTGAAGGGCTTGGAAAAACAGATGGAATGTTCTATAATCCTAAAGGGAAACATGACCCCTTCGAGTCCCCCTTTAAAACACAAACTACGCCCGTAGTTACTGCCAAGCAAAAGAAAGCGAAAAAGAGGTTACCCCTCACACCCCTTCAGAGGATCTCTCTTGGTCAGTTAAAGCTTGTAGCTATTGTCGTGGCTCCCAGCGGAAACAAGGCCCTGGTGGAGGAACCATCCGGCAAGGGATATATTATTTCCAAAGGTACATATGTCGGCCAGAATTTTGGCCGTGTCAAAAGCATTCTTGGGGACAGGATCATTGTGGAAGAAGAGGCCGAAGATTTCCTCTCCGGCTCTCTAAAGCTACGAACAACCGAGCTAAAACTCTACAACAAAGTTGGAGATGTATAAAATGGATGGCAAAAGCACGAAAACATGGAAAAGTAAATGGCCTCTGCTCATATTAGCGGTTCTTTTTGTCATTTCAGGTTGTGCTTCCAAGCCACAGGCAAAACCACCTTTAGCCCCGGCCGAGCCAAAAGCCCAGCAAGGAAAAGCGATCCTTCAGATTGATGTTTCTGAAGACCGGACAACAACCAGGGTAAGTATACATAGCAACAAGCCACTTACTTACACGGCAATAAAGCATCAGTTTCCCCTCGGCGTAGTCCTCTATTTTCCTGAAACAAACTTGAAGGGAATACAGAAAAGCTACACACCTAAAAGCACATTGATAAAGACTATCCATGCATCTGAGTTGGAAAGAAAAAGACCCTCTTCACGCATCGAGATCCGATTAAATGAAGATGTTTCTTATAAGGTAAGGCGTGATGAAAACGAGATCTTGGTAGCCTTCAACAGGCCGGTTGATGAATCCGAATTAGTTGATGGCTCTGAAAAAGAAGCCGAGCCGGATAAAATCGCTAGACCTGAACCAAAGATTATTACATCGCCTGCACCTCCGGCCACGGCTTCAGCGCCAAAAGAGGCCAAGGAACGGGCTGAAAGACCGGCTTTGGTCAAACGAATCGATTTTGAAATGCTCCAAGCAGGTAAATCCCGTCTTACCATAGAAACGGATAAAAAGATCGGTTACGAATCACAGAAGAGCTCAGACAAAAAGCTCTTGTTAAAACTTCTTAACACGAAAATCCCTGAGTTTCAGAGACGACAGCTCATTACCACACGATTTAAGAGTGCAATAGACCGGATTCTTCCCTTACAAAGTGAAAGGATGGGAAACACCGCCGTCATTGCCATAGAATTGAGAGAGGCAATCCCCTACAGAATCTATCAGAAAGAAAATGCCTGCATTATCGACTTTGAAGCAAGTGACGTACCTCCGAGACCGATGCCTGAAGCAGAAAAACCACGCTGGATTCAGGCGATGAAGGAAGCACAGGCTGCAGTCTTAAAAAAAGAAGAAAAAGAACCCGAAAAACAAGTTCTGACCAAATCGGGCAAGAAATATACCGGGGAAAGGATATCTCTTGATTTCCAAGACGCCGACATCCATAACATTTTTCGTATACTCCATGAGGTCAGCGGAAAGAACTTTGTCATAGGTGAAGATGTAACGGGAAAAGTTACCTTAAAGCTTGTAAATGTGCCCTGGGATCAGGTCCTGGCGCTTATCTTAAAGATGAACAAACTGGGCACTGTCGAAGAAGGAAACATCGTTCGTATTGCAATGCTTTCAACCTTGGGTACAGAACAAGAGGCTCTTGCAAAAAAGGCCAAGGCAGACCAGCAAGCGAAAATACTCGAACCTTTAATTACAAAATATATCAAGCTCGATTATGCGGATGCTTCATCTCTAATAACACACCTAAATGAGATCAAAAGCGACCGCGGCAAGATAACCGTTGATAAACCAACCAACATGATCATTATCAAAGACGATAAAGAGGCCTTGGCCGATGCCGAAGAACTGATTGCCAAACTTGATGACGCCAACAAGGAAATTGCCACCAGACAGGTCATGATAGAGGCACGCATAGTTGAGGCGGGCACTAATTTTACCCGGGATATCGGGGTTCAGTGGGGAGGGGATTATAGTGCCAGCGGTCATGATGGCAATGCAACCATAACAACAGATCTCTTCGGCGCCGGTGGCAGCACCTCCAATGCCACTCCCAATTTTGCCGTGGATCTTCCGCCTGCAAGCGCCACAAGTGGCCTGGGCTTCACCTTTGGCCGTATAGGCGGCACCATGCTAAACCTCGACATCAGACTCCTGGCCATGGAAGAAAACGGCAAAGGACGGACTATATCCGCTCCAAAGATCTTAACACTTGACAATAAAAAGGCGACCATAAAGCAGGTAACCAAGATTCCTTTTCAGGTAACGGCAGACAACACAACAAGCATTGAAACGGAAGAAGCTGGGATAGAGTTGAGTGTCACGCCTCAAATCACCCGTGACAACCGGATACGTATGACAATCTTTGCTGAAAAGGGGGCGCCGGATTGGTCTCATACAGTTATGGGCAATCCCGCTATTGATACGAATACCGCAGAAACCGAGCTTTTTGTAAATGATGGTCAGACAATTGTCATAGGGGGAATCTTAACCACTACCGATACCATATCTCAAGCAGGCGTCCCCTGGCTTTCTAAGATCCCTTTCCTTGGATGGCTTTTTAAACAGAAGCAAACGGTCAAGAGTAAAAATGAACTACTTATTTTCATCACGCCCAAGATCATAAAGCTTGAAGAAGCGGCAAGGATAGATTCTTAAATGATAGTGGCCAAATCTTTCCAAAAACTGATCTTTTCCGTTTGCGCTTTCATCGTGTGGGCCTTACTCACGCCAATTGGTTCATATTGCCAAGAATCTGAGAAAAAAGTCGAAAATCTCGAAACCGGCTTTTACTACACAATCCAAAAGGGAGACACACTGTGGGATCTTTCTGAACATTTTT
>MAVP01000036.1 GCA_001751075.1 Desulfobacterales bacterium S7086C20
CGACGATCCTGATGATGACAATGGTCACGGGACACATGTTTCCGGGATAATTGGGGCTGTAGGAGAAAATAACACCGGTGTTACGGGGGTTTGCTGGTCGGTTTCTATAATGCCGCTCAAGATCTTGAATAACGCCGGCAGCGGCACAATTTCAGATGAGGTCGAGGCCATCAATTATGCCATTTCCAACGGGGCCCATATCATCAATGCCAGCTTCAGTGGTGACGAATACTCACAGGCAGAATACGATGCCATAGAAAGTGCCGGAGGTGTGGGCATATTGTTTGTGGCAGCAGCGGGGAATCGCGGGGATGATAATATAGGTCCAGGCTGGGATAATGACGCGGTCGGCCAGGCCATATATCCGGCAAGTCATGATCTTGCAAACATCATAGCGGTAGCAGCAACGGATCAGGACGACGTGCGGGCATCTTTTTCGAATTATGGTGGGGTATCTGTAGATGTGGCTGCACCAGGTGTGAATATATACAGTACAAAGTCCGGGAATACCTATCAGTATATGAGCGGGACCTCAATGGCGACTCCTTATGTGTCAGGCCTTGCCGCGCTGCTTTTGGCAAACAATAATAGTTTTAGTAGTGATGACTTAAAACTCCGTATTCTCAACGGTGTTGATGTCATGCCTTCTCTGTTAGGAAAGGTTCTAACGGAAGGCAGGATCAATGCCAATAACAGCTTAAACCTGCCCGATGCCCCGAATGCCCCGAGCAATTTGTCGGTATCTGCCCTTTCCAACAGCGAGATTGCCCTCGACTGGACAGATAATGCCGACGACGAATCTGGCTTCGAGATAGAAAGGAAGACTGCCGGAGGAGCTTTTGCTGACGTCGTCACGGTCGTCTCAGACACCCAATCTTATATTGATACCAGCGTGATTGACGGCACGTTCTATGATTACAGAATACGTGCTCTCAATACCGGTGGCTATTCTGCGTACTCAAACGAGGACAGTGCAACGACGCCCCTCAGAGTCCCGACTAGTCTCACGGCAAAGGCAGTCTCAGCAAAGCGGATAGAGCTTTCCTGGTCCGACAATTCTGCGGCGGAATCGGGCTACAGTGTAGAACAAAAGGATGGTTCGGGAGGGGTGTATTCGGAAATAAGTACTGTTGGTGCTGGTGTCATAACATATAATGATACGGCTTTGCGTGCTTCTTCAACCTATTACTATCGCGTAAGAGCGTACAACAGTACCGGCAGCTCCGACTACTCGAACATTAAAAGTGCTACTACGCTTGCTGTTTCTGCCGGAAGTAGCGGGGGTAGCAGCGGCGGCGGCTGCTTTGTTTCAAGCCTCCTATAGCTTAGCAATATTCAGGGCCATGAGGTTAAGACCTTCTGGTTTCCCAGAATCCCTGCCTGCGGCAGGCAAGCATTATTCCATCATTCCACACAGTATCCCTGGTTGCGCCATAATACAGCTTATGTTATAAAACCCTATCCCGTATTTGCTCCACAGTGTACTTGTGTTGCAGATTCTTGCAGAAAATGAGCAACCTTGACTTTGTAAGCAATTGAAATCGTTAGGCTAATAACCCTAAGAGTTTATTGATGTTATACTGATGTCCAATTCCGATTTCGTTCACCTTCACGTCCATACCGAGTATAGCCTTCTTGATGGCGCCATACGCATCGATTCCCTATTGGAACGTGTTGCTGCCCTCAAAATGGATTCAGTGGCTATAACCGACCACGGCACGATGTATGGTGTTATAGATTTTTACTTGAAAGCTCATAACGCAGGAATCAAACCGATCATAGGTTGCGAAATCTATGTGACCAGTGGAAGCCGTTTTGAAAAGGACCCCCGCAACAAGGATGGGCTCAATCATCTTGTCTTACTGGCAAAGAATGTCAAGGGTTACAAGAATCTTTGCAGTTTGGTTACATCTGCCCATTTGGAGGGATTTTATTATAAGCCCAGAATCGACAAGGAAATTCTTGCCGAGTGCAGTGAGGGGCTAATAGCGTTGAGCGCATGCCTTCATGGGGAGATTCCGCGATTGATCCAAGCGGGGCGCACGGACAAGGCGGCCGATATTGCTCGGGAATACGAGAAGATGTTCGGCAAAGACAATTTCTACTTTGAGGTGCAAAACAATGGTATTGAGGCCCAGGAAAGAGTGAATGAGGCCCTATTAAAAATGAGCCGGGAGCTTTCAATTCCTCTTGTAGCTTCAAATGACTGCCATTACTTAGACTGTAAAGATGTTCGTGCCCACGATGTCTTATTGTGTATTCAAACAGGTAAAACCGTCCAAGAGAAAAAGCGTTTGAGGTTTCGCACAGATCAACTCTATTTCAAATCTCCTGAGGAGATGAAAGACTATTTTAAAGATTATCCCGATGCCATCAGAAACAGTGTTGAGATCAGTAAGCGTTGTAATGTTAAATTGGATCTGAGTTCCTATCATTTTCCGAAATTTGAGATTCCTAAAGATGCCGAAGATGGAACAGACTTTAAGGGGCCTCAGGGCGTTTTAGATTTGCAAAAGTATTTTGAAAAAGAGGTTAAAAAGGGGTGGGAACAACGGCTTAAGGCTATTTGCTTGAAAAACCCCGGATTTTCAGATGCTGATAAACAAAGGTATGGCAGGCGACTTGACTATGAACTTGGTGTTATAAAAGAAATGGGGTTTCCCGGTTATTTCTTGGTAGTGGCGGATTTTGTTCGCTTTGCCAAGAAACAAGATATCCCCGTTGGTCCGGGAAGAGGCTCTGCAGCGGGCAGTCTTGTGGCTTTTGCGTTAGGAATTACGGATTTAGATCCAATGGCGTATGGGCTGATATTTGAACGGTTTCTCAATCCGGCCAGAAAGAGTATGCCGGATATTGATATCGATTTTTGCATAGAAGGTAGAGATGCGGTCTTCAAATACATTGTGGATAAGTATGGCGGTTCGCGTTACGTGGCTCAGATCATCACGTTTGGCAAGATGCAGGCCAGAGCAGTTATTAGAGATGTAGGAAGGGCCCTGGATGTTGCCTTGCGGGAGGTTGATATTATTGCCAAATTGATTCCTGAGGTGCTGAATATAAGCCTGAAGTCTGCAATCTCTCGGGAGCCGAAACTTAAGAAGCTGATCACAGAAAAGTCGCATATAAAGGAACTTATTGAGATTGCACTAACCCTTGAGGGGCTAGCCAGACATGCCTCTACCCATGCGGCGGGAGTAGTGATTTCTGACCGGCCGCTGGTAGAGCACCTTCCACTTGCTAGGGGAAAAAAAGGTGAGGTTGTAACCCAGTACGCCATGAAGGCTATTGAAAAGATTGGACTGATAAAGTTTGATCTCCTGGGGCTTCGTAACCTGACCGTTATGAAACATGCCTGTGAGATTATACAAAAAGCGGGTAATGATCCCCCGGATTTGTCAAGACTCGATTTGACAGACAGAAAGACTTTCGAACTCTTGACCGCTTCTCAGACCACCGGCGTTTTTCAGCTGGAAAGCTCAGGGATGAAAGACCTTCTTGGCCGTTTAAAACCTGCTTGTTTTGAGGATATTATTGCCCTGGTGGCACTTTACCGTCCAGGTCCTTTGGACAGTGGCATGCATGATGCCTTTGTGGAAAGAAAAAACGGTCGGGTTCCAGTAATCTATATCGTTGATGAGCTTGAGCCAATACTGAAAGACACCTATGGTGTCATTTTATATCAGGAACAGGTCATGAATATTGCGGCGGTGCTGGCGGACTATTCCATGGCTGAGGCTGATAATCTCAGGAAGGCGATGGGAAAAAAGATCGGCCGTATGATGGCAATGGAGCGTGAGCGTTTCCTCGGCAGGGCGGAAAAGAAGGGTATCTCAAAGAAAAAAGCCAAAGAGATTTTTGACCTTATGGAAAAGTTCGGGCGTTACGGTTTCAATAAGGCCCATAGCGCTGCCTATGCCATGATTGTCTTTCAAACTGCATATCTCAAAGCCCATTTCCCTGTAGAATTGATGGCTGCAATACTTACAAGTGAGATGAATTCAACAGAGGCGGTAGTCAAATATATTGCCGAGTGTCGTGCCCAGGATATAGAAGTACTTCCGCCCGACATAAATGAGAGTGACGTAGACTTTATGGTGGTAGATGGTGCAATCCGTTTTGCCATGGTGGCTGTTAAAAACGTTGGACAAGGGGCTATCGAATCTATCCGTGATGTTCGAAATTCTGGAGGGGCCTTTAAGTCAATGTTTGACTTCTGTGAAAGGGTTGATCTCAAAAAGGTCAATCGAAGGGTTATAGAAAGTCTAATCAAGTGTGGCGCCTTTGACTGTACCGGCGCCAAACGCTCTCAGATGATGGCGGTGCTGGATGAGGCCATGGAGATTGGGCAGAAGATCCAGAAGGATCGTATGGATGGCCAAATCAGTCTTTTTGAGGCCTTCCCGAGTCAAGGTATGGATATTGTTTATTCAGGTTTTCCTGACATCAAAGAGTGGGATGAAGATGAACGACTAAACTACGAAAAGAACTCGCTTGGCTTTTTTATTACCGGCCATCCGTTAGAAAAGTACGATGCTATTATTAGAAAGTTTGCCAATACCGATTCTTTGCAGGTCCGAGAGGCTTCAGACGGCGCCGTTATTCGTATGGCAGGAATTGTAAGGGATTTTAAACGTTATAATGACAGAAAGGGCGATGTCATGGCCTTTGTTACCCTTGAAGATCTAAGTGGTTTCGTGGAAGTCACCCTCTTTTCGTCGGTCTATTCCTCCGTGACGGATCTTATCTACGCAGATGCCGCTATTTTTGTCGAGGGGCGTGTAACAAAAGATGAAAGGTCGGCAAAAATCCTTGCTGATTCCGTCATCTCCATAGAAAAAGCCGATGAAACCTGGACAACAAAGGTTCGATTGAACCTGGACATAACATGCCTAGACAAGGAAAAACTGAAAGGACTTTATGAGATACTAGAAAAGCACAAGGGTACTTGTGACGCTTATCTTTCCCTGAGGATGCCCGAAAAGACAGAAACCGTTATTGCTTTGCCGAACCAACTGCGACTCAAGGTGGGAAAGGCCATGGCCGATGATGTGAACGATTTCCTCGGTTATAGTGCTGTAGAGACAGTGTGTGAGAGGGAGTAGAGGTGTGGCCTGATGTTCAAATGATGACTTACCAGGATCGTACATATCGCAGCTTTGTCAAAGATGACAGATTAGAATCGTTTCGTGTAGTTGTTAAAGAAACGGATCTGTTGGTAAGGGCCGAAACGCTCTTAGAGAATGAGACCAGGGATTTGGTTCTGAAACACAGATTACCCTTGGAAAGATATGCTGAGGATTATCCGGGTTTTCTGCAAACATTGACACCATTTCCTGAAGATCTCCTTGCGCCTTCTGTTGTAAGGACTATGATTTGGGCCGCTCAAAAGGCAGGTGTAGGCCCGATGGCTGCTGTTGCAGGCGCTATTGCCGAATATGTGGGCAAAGATCTTTTGGCCTATAGCCGGGAGGTTATGGTTGAGAATGGCGGGGATATCTTTATCAATACAAACTTTCCAATAACATTGGCTGTTTTCGCAGGAACCTCCCCTTTGAGTAATAAGTTGGGCCTTCGGGTTGATTCTCCGGGTAGCGCTATGGGGGTTTGTACCTCCTCGGGTACAGTCGGACATTCTTTGAGTTTCGGAAGCGCCGATGCGATCGTTGTAATATCGGAGTCTGCCGCCCTTGCAGATGCAGCCGCCACGGCTGTCGGAAATAGTGTTTCCAAAAAGACGGATATTGCAACAGCCGTAAATGTTGGGAAAAATATCCAGGGTGTTTTGGGCCTTGTTATTATAGTAGGCGCCGAACTGGGTGTATGGGGAAGCGTGGAGTTAGTTAAGCTTTAGGGGTTGTTTTTTTGGCATAGTTTGCTATAGTGCCGCCGAATCAGTTTCCTGTTATCAGGGGCTAGGGATTGGGGACCAGATGACAGGAACCAGGGAAAAATTACTAACACCTGAACCCCGACCCCTGACGACTGAGATATGAAGACACTGTGGGCGCCATGGCGCATGGAATACATCTTGGGCGAAAAGGAAAAAGAGTGTATTTTTTGTGTTGGTCTTTCAGATAAAGGGGCCCTTACTTTGTATAAGGGGGCTTTGTCGATGGTCATGATGAACAAGTTTCCGTATATAAATGGTCACCTTTTGGTTGCGCCGAAAAGACACTTGCCTTCCCTTGATGAACTGACCCAAGAGGAGATGGGGGATCTATTGAGAACTGTAAAGGAATCTGTTGGAGTGCTCAAGAAGGTGATGAATCCCGATGGATTCAACGTGGGGCTTAATCTAGGTATTGTAGCGGGTGCTGGGGTTGAGCAGCACCTTCATTTCCATATTGTACCTCGTTGGCACGGGGATACAAATGCTATGACAGTCTTTGCCGAGGTTCGTGTCATTCCAGAGCACCTGGAAGCAACCTACAGGAACCTTAAACCTCATTTTGAGGCCCTTGAAGGGGTCGATTGAAGTATAAGGAGAATTGAAAATGAGAGCTTTGAAACCGGTGCTGTTTTCTGTTGTGATGGTATTTCTGGTGATCTTGGTTGTCCAGAATCTGGAGGTTTTTTTAGACGAAAAGACCTTGGAGCTTAACCTCTTGGTATGGCAGTACAAAACAGGGCATATCCCACTGGCTGTTTACTTTCTAGGGTTTTTTCTTGTTGGGCTTCTCGTTTCATATTTTCATAGTTTGGGTGAGCGCTTTAGGGCAAAAAAGACAATTGAAAGTCATTCTGAAACCGCCCGCAAGATACAACATGAACTGAATGCCCTTAAGAGCCAGTCTGTTGCAAGCCAAACACCCCACTCCGAAGACAGCCCAAGTGTCTAAGGGGCGCCATTTGAGGCCAAAGGGGTTATATCGCCATGGCTAAAGCGACCCCGATGGTTCATCAATATCTGTCCATTAAAGAAAACTATCCTGACGCCATCCTCTTTTTCCGGATGGGCGATTTCTATGAGATGTTTTTCGAAGATGCAAAAGTTGCTTCTCGAGTCCTTGAAATTACCCTCACATCCAGGAACAAAAAAGACGAACAACCGATCCCGATGGCCGGTATTCCCCACCATGCAGCGCAGTCTTACATTGCACAATTGATCAGGCAAGGCTTTAAGGTGGCCATTTGTGAGCAGATGGAAGACCCAGCAAAGGCTAAAGGGATTGTCAAAAGAGAAGTTGTTCGGGTTATAACACCAGGTGTCGTTGTTGACACTGAAATACTGGATGCAAGAACGAACAATTTTCTAACAGCGCTTTATCTGTACAAGGGGCGTTGTGGTATGGCCAATCTGGATATCTCGACTGGAATCTTCAAGGTTACCGAATCTGCCGATTCAGATGCAATATCAGATGAGTGCAGACGGATAGAGCCAAAAGAGCTTTTAGTTGCTGAGTCTCAAGGCGAAGAAGTTCCTATCAAAGGACTAATTCAATGTCTGGATATGGCCTCTACAAGTTTCTTAGGAGATGATATCTTTGAGTTGCACTCGGCACAAGAGCGACTCTGTAGACAGTTTAAGACCTATTCTCTTGAAGGTTTCGGGTGTCATCAATGGCATGCTGCTGTTTGTGCCGCAGGAGCTTTGTTGAGTTATGTTGACAAAACGCACCAAGGAGATCTGGCCCATCTTTTAGGGATTGTGTCGTACTCGCTTTCTGATTTCATGGTGATAGATGAGGCAACGAATAGGAATTTAGAGCTTTTTGAAGCACTTAGAGGTGGAACAAAGCGGGGTTCGCTTCTCGATGTTATAGACTGTACCCAAACCCCCATGGGTGGTCGAAAGCTGCGCACATGGCTTCAGTACCCTTTGTTGGATCTTAAACAGATTCAACAGCGATTGGACAGTGTTGAAGAGGCGAAAGAGAATCTTATCGCAAGGCGCTCGTTAAGAAATCTGCTGGACGGGATTCATGATCTGGAGCGCCTAAATGCCAAGATCGCTCTTGATCGCTGTAATGCCCGCGACCTTGCTGCGTTAAGGGAATCTATCGAGAGCCTTCCACAGTTGCGCGGACTTATTAGCGAATATGACAGTGGTGAATTTTCAAGAATCAAAAACCAGTGGGACGACCTTTCTGATGTTTCCGACCTCATTGGAGAAGCGATTCGCAATGATCCTCCCTTGACATTGCGTGAAGGCGGCATTATCAAGTCGGGATTCAATGAAGAGCTTGATGCGCTAATCAGAATCGGTCGTGAGGGCAAAGACTGGGTTGCACGTTTCGGAGCCAAAGAAAGGGAGGCTACTGGGATTAATTCCCTAAAGGTTGGTTTTAATAAGGTCTTTGGCTATTATATCGAGGTTTCTAAGACACAACTTAAGTCCGTGCCGGCGCATTATATCCGAAAACAGACCTTAGTCAACGGAGAGAGGTATATTTCGGAAGATCTTAAGGCCTATGAATCGAAGATACTTGGCGCCGAAGAAAAACAGGTCCAGCTGGAATATGAACTTTTTTGCGGGATTCGTGAAAAGGTGGCCCGGCACAATCACCGTGTGGCAAAAATGGCCGATCTTATTGCAGAAATTGATGTATTGGTAAGTTTGTCGGAGCTTGCCGACAAGAATGATTATATAAGGCCGATAGTCCATGAAGATGAGAACATCTCTTTGGTAGAGAGTCGCCATCCCGTTGTTGAGAAGTTGATCACATCGGAGAGGTTTATTCCAAATACTATTGAACTGGACAATACGTCACGACAGGTGCTTATAATTACAGGGCCTAACATGGCCGGAAAATCAACTGTCTTACGGCAAGTCGCCTTGCTGGTCCTGATGGCCCAGATGGGATCATTCGTGCCTGCCCAAGAGGCCTCCATAGGCATTGTGGACCGAATCTTTACCCGTGTGGGTGCTTCAGACAACCTGGCCGGGGGGCAGAGCACATTCATGGTTGAGATGCAGGAGTGTGCTAATATCTTAAACAACGCTACTGAAAAGAGCCTTGTGATTGTAGATGAGATCGGACGTGGTACCAGCACTTTCGATGGTTTGAGCATTGCGTGGGCTGTTGCTGAATATCTGCATGATTGGAAAGAGCGCGGGATTAAGACTGTTTTTGCAACCCATTATCATGAATTGACTGACCTGGCACTTACGAAACAGCGTGTAAAGAATTGCAATGTTGCAGTCAGGGAATGGAATGAAGAGATTATCTTTCTTAGGAAGCTGATCGATGGGAGTACGAATAGGAGTTACGGCATTCAGGTGGCACGTTTGGCCGGTGTTCCGGAAAAGGTGCTGAACAGGGCCAGAGAGATACTAAAGAACATAGAAGCCGGAGAACTGGATGGGGTAGGGTTTCCCCATGTAGGTCACAGCAAGAAGGAAGAAGAACAAGTGAGCCCTTCTGCAGGCGTTCAGCTTGCCCTCTTTGAAAAGGCAGATCACGCTGTGATAAATGCCCTAAAAGAATTGGATCTTGACACCACGACCCCTCTTGAGGCATTAAACCGGCTACATGAACTAAAAGGGTTGTTGTAAGGGTGCAATTGTCTATGAACCAAGACCTTTGTAAAATTCGTTCGAACGTCAGGAGAGCCTTATTGCCGGTTTTTTTCATTTTGGCCTTTATGTTGTGGAGGCCCGATGTTGGATCGGCCAGCCTGGAATATGAGTATAGGCAGGCCTTATCGACCTATAAAGAGCTCCTTAAGGATTCTCAGAGACAAAAGGAACGTCTTAGTTGGTTTGTTTGCGTCGAGAAGTTTAAGGCCGTATATGTGGCGCAACCTAACGGACCTTGGTCGGATGATGCCGTGTTTATGATAGGAGACCTTTATTCCAGACTAAGCAAGCTTTTTCCTGGTGGTAATGACAAACATGAGGCCCTTGATTATTTTAGCCGACTGCTAAGACGTTTCCCGGATAGTCCCTATGCCTCCAAGACCAGAAAGGCGATTACTCTATTGCGGAAGAGCAAAAAGAGTGGACACAAAAAGGTGGAGCCTCGCTCTGATAGGACGAAAAAGGGAGTAAAGAAATCCAGGCATATAACAGAGTCTGAGTTACACCCTTTAAAAAAGAAAGAATACAAGGCTGCCGAAAAACCGCTTGCCGAGGTAGATAATGTGCGGGTGTGGTCAAACCCTGATTATACGCGTGTTGTCATTGATGTGGAAAAGGAGGTTTATTACAACTATCGTCTCTTGAAAAAGGACCCCGCTATAGGCAAGCCACAGCGGTTATATGTTGATGTCAGGAATGCACGCGTTGGGGCCGACTTGGAGCGAATTGTACCTATTGGCGATGACCTTTTGAGCAATGTGCGTACGGCTCAATATGGGCCGGATGTGGTACGGGTGGTGTTGGACATTAAATCGATTGACGATTTCAAGATCTTTTCGTTGAAAGATCCCTTCCGAATTGTTTTGGACGTAAATGGAATTGCCGGAAAGGAGGTAGGAAGGAAGGAGAAAAAGTACAAGAAGAAGATGGCCGGGTCGAAGGAAGATTTGCCTAAAAACTCTCTGGCCAAGCAGCTTGCACTTGGAGTCAAACGTATTGTCATTGATCCCGGCCATGGCGGCAAAGATCCGGGGGCTGTTGGATATTACAAGGGAGTGCTGGAAAAAAACGTTACTCTTGAGGTGTCCAGAAGGCTGGCCAAAAAGCTTCGCGCAAAACTCGGGTGTGAGGTTATACTCACGCGAGAAAAAGATGTTTCTTTGTCCCTAGAAGAACGCACCGCTATTGCCAACATGAAAAGGGCTGATATATTTATATCGATACATGCCAATGCACACAGGAACAGGCATGTGTGCGGCGTTGAGACATATTTTCTAAATCTGGCCACAGATAACGAGGCAATTATGGTTGCCGCCCGGGAGAATGCCACTTCCGCCAAGAACATCAGCGACTTGGAGGTGATCTTAAATGACTTGATGAATAACGCCAAGATCAACGAATCAAGTGCGCTTGCAGACCATGTTCAAAGGGCCATGGTTCAGGAACTGGCCCCACTTTACAAAATCAAAGACAATGGTGTAAAGCAGGCCCCATTTTATGTCCTGCTTGGTGCTGAGATGCCGTGTGTCTTGGTAGAGATAGCCTTTATTTCCAACCCGCGCGAATGTCGTCGCCTAAATATGGCCGGCTATCAGAATGAGGTGGCTGATGCTATCGTTGAAGGCGTAAAGGACTACATAAAAGGTATTACTCCAACCGCCCTAAATCGCCATATCCAAGGGCTGACACCAAACAGCTAACACCTGGCCCCTGATCCCTGTGAACCGTTACCGGATATATTTGGCAACCTGGATGTTAATGCATTGGTAGATTTGTTCATCGGAGCCGTAGATATCTTCAACACTCCTGTGGTTGATCAGTTGTTCGACAACGAAAGATGTTAAGTAAAGGCTTATCACGTTTGCGTATGGTACAAGGTGTCTGATTGGCGCAATTTGGTAGTCGATATCAAAATCATCCGCACGGGTGAGTTTCTGGAGGCTGCCGGCAATCTGTTCCTGAATGTCATCCTTGTTCTTTGTCTCAATCAGCTTTTCCTGAATAAAGCTCATTGCAATAGAGTTGCTCAAAGGTTCCGCCACATCCCTCAGTTGTTCAATGGCAAACCGCAGTGCGCGTTCCTTTGAACTCTCTATCTTGGACAGTATCTTTGCTTCACGATTGCTTGGACGAAATACTCTTCCCATGGCACCTCGAACTTAGGCTATCTTATAATGAAAAACCTTTATAGAATACGACAACTCTAATCAAATTACAACAAAAAATTGTAGCCGTTCACAGTGGTCAGCGATCAGGGTCCGGGGGATGAGCACAATAGGATGTGTTTTTGGGAGTTCTTGTAATTGTCCCGAAAAAATGAATATCGAATATCGAACAAGGAACCGCAGAATTATGAGGAGGGTACTTCGACATTCGATATTTACAATGCCCATGGTCTCATGTGTGTGTGATGGTCAACCCCTGACCTCAGGCCCCTGACCCCCATGAACTGTTACACAAAGTCCTTGACCACGAGTTGAATCCGCTTTTTATTCATCCAGTTGTTCCAGTTAAGCTTGCAGACAATATGATCAAAATGTCGGGGGGATGATTTGACTATATCATTATTGAACAAAATGGCATCCATGGGTCTACCTCCGGTTGCCTTGTTTTGGGCCAGTTGCATCTTCGTGTGGCCTGATCCGACAGTGCGAGCAGAAAGGACATTTAAGTCTGAGATCATAAATATCGGTTCACGGTTGCCTGTTCCGAATGGCGCTAATTGCTCGAGTTCGTTTAGCAGCGCTGGGCAAATTTCCGTTGGGTTTATCTCCGTGTCTATGTCGAGTTTCGGCACAAAATCTTGTGTGTCAGCATTTTGATAGACGAATTGTTCGAAATCCTTGCGGAAACCAGGTATGTTTTTTACCTTCAGTGTTAGCCCTGCAGCAACCTCATGACCGCCAAACCTTTCCAGGTGCTGGGCACATCCGTTGAAGGCCTTGAAGATATCGAAGCCCTCTGGGCTCCTGGCAGATCCTTTGCCCAGACCATTACGAATAGCGATTAGGACAACCGGCCGCATATATCGTGCAACAAGCCTGGATGCAACAATTCCTATTACCCCCTCATGCCAAGTGTCACTGTCTAGAACAAGGGAGTTTTTAATCAATTGGGGATTGGATTCGAGTTTTGCGTTAATGTCTGAAAGGATAAGATCTTCCGTATTTTTCCTCTTGTTGTTTTCACGATCAAGTTGTAGCGCAATCGAGCGAGCGGTTTCATCACTAGATGTTGTGAGAAGTTTAAACCCAACAGAGGCATGACTGAGACGTCCCGCCGCATTTAAACGCGGGGCTAGCCTAAAGGCTATATCCCAAGTATTGACATCCCGGTTGGTAATCCCGGAAATGTCCAGAAGTGCTTTCAAGCCCGGTCGTGGAGAAGATGTTATAATTTCAAGACCGGCTTTGACATAGATGCGGTTTTGCTCCAGGAGGGGTGCCATGTCGGCTACTGTTCCAAGGGCTACCAGGTCGCATGCCGCCTTAAGATTGGGCTCTTGTCGACTACTGTTCCAGAAGCCGTCATCCCTTAAGCGTTTTCGGATGGCAAGAGCCAGGTTAAAGGCTACGCCTACGCCGGCAAGTTCTCTAAGTCCGGACGGACAGTCCTTTTGTTTTGGGTTTAAAACCGCCACGGCTTCGGGCAAAGAATCTTGGGGTTCGTGGTGATCTGTTATGATGATATCAATTCCTGCCTTCTTTGCCGCTTTGGCAGCTGTATAACTGGTTGTTCCGCAGTCCACTGTAACGATAAGGCTAATTTTATGAGGAATTGCATAGTTGTTTACAGCCCCTGGGTTGAGGCTGTAACCTTCTGTTAGTCGATCTGGTATGTAATAATCGACACTCGCACCGATGTATCCAAGAAAGTCGAAGAGAAGTGCCGTAGCTGTCATACCGTCTACGTCATAGTCGCCGAAGATGAGTATCTTCTCGTGCTTGTGTAGGGCGCGGACAATGCGGGAAACGGCCTTGTCCATATCTTTCATTAGAAATGGTGATCGGATATGATGTAAAGAAGGCTTGATGAAGTTTTCCGCTTGATCTGACATTGTGATACCGCGATTTATGAGAATGGCGGCAATGGCACGATGACAGCCGTAAGAGGCGCTTAGCTCGGCGATTTGGTCAGGGTCCTGGGAGTGGATATGCCACTTGGTTTTCATGGTTGTTTTGTATAGCCTAATGTCAGGCTTTTCACAATAGTGTTTTTTTGGTTGAAAAGAATCGCTGTGGGATGCTAACATTAATAATTTATGGGATGAATACGGACGTGGATTTTTCACGATAAGATTGACGATTTTTGGCCGTGATACCAAAAGCCTCTACTAAGAGATACTACAGGATAGACCGACGGGAGGTTCACTTCTTAAAGTTCATCCTTGAGGGCTACAGTGGTGTGGCCGTTATGAGGACGCTCGATCCTCAAAATGGTTTTGTTGTTCTCTATGTCAGTCCAGGGTGTGAAAAGGAAGTTGATATGATTTTAAGTGACCTGAAAGGGCAGATAAGGATTGAGAAGGCAGAACTTTTAGAAAGAGAGGGCCTATGAAGAAAGTATGGCTGTCCTGTGCATTGATTGTTTCTTGTCTCTTTTTGGTCGGAATGGGTGGCTTCGGAGGACCTGTTAGAGTGCGTGCGCCCGAGCCTTCAAAAAACTATTCCGCTACCATTATTGACCAAGACGATATTGCCACAGATGTAGAAAAGATTAGCTTTAGCGGTCATACCGCCATTTCCGGCAACGTTGGAAGTGGGCAGGTCAGCATAGATTTCGGCAAGATAAAAGGCATAACATTCAGACTCAGTGATAAGGTCTTGGAAGCCACCGTAATACTGAAGGATGGCAAAACCGTTTCTATGGCTCTAGAAAGTGGGTTGGCCTGTTATGCAAAATTGCCCTACGGTGAATACAAGGTTGACGTCAAAGATATAAGGTCGATCATAATAAATGGATTGGTAGGTAAGGATTAGGGTTCGTTCAAAAATGACGGAAGCAAAGCACTTTTACATAATCACGATGGGTTGCCAGATGAATGTCTATGATTCCGAGCAAATGGAAAGATTGCTGGCACCTATCGGTTATTGGCCTTGTTCTAATCCGGATGATGCAGATCTCATCCTTGTCAATACCTGTTCTATTCGTGAAAAACCGGAGCATAAGGTTTACAGCCATTTGGGGCGGCTTGCTAGGGCGAAGCAAAAAAGACCGAATCTCATTATTGGTGTTGGTGGATGTGTGGCCCAACAGGAAGGAGAACGTCTTATTAAGCGGGCGCCTCATGTCGATATCGTATTTGGGCCTTTTGCCATTGTACGGCTTCCTGATCTAGTAAGGCAGGCCGTAGAAGATAAGAGAAAAATCGTAGATGTCAAAGCTGCGGGGGCAGTAGAGCCGCTAGAGATTAAGCCGGCCGGTTTTCAACAAGGTCGAGCCACAGCCTTTGTGACAATTATGAGAGGGTGCGATAACTTTTGCACCTATTGTGTGGTTCCTTATCTGAGAGGAAGGGAGGCTAGCAGAAAACCTGAGAGTATTGTTGAGGAGATTGAGCACTTGATTGCGGCAGGTGTCAGAGAAGTTACGCTCTTGGGGCAAAATGTAAACTCCTATGGGATGAAAAACGGCCACGATTGTAATTTTGCGCAATTGCTTGAGTCTGTAAACGATATCGAGGGATTGAGACGCGTTCGTTTTACCACGTCTCACCCCAAGGATCTGTCTCGCGAGCTTATTGGGGCTTTTGCCCGTCTGGAAAAGCTGGCCCCACATATACACCTGCCGGTTCAGTGTGGTTCAAACCGAATATTAAAACGTATGAACAGGGGCTATACAAGAGATTTCTATTTGGCAAAGATCGAAGGGCTGCGAAACGGTTGGCCGGATATTGCCATTACTTCCGACATTATTGTTGGCTTTCCCGGAGAAAGCGCACTCGATTTTAAAGAGACCCTCGATTTGGTCAAAAGAGTCGAATTTGACAATCTTTATTCATTCAAGTATTCTGATCGTCCAGATGTGCCGGCCTCAAGATTTTCCAAAAAGGTCGAGGAGATTGAAAAGAGCGAACGCCTCGCTAGACTCCAGGAGGATCAATTGGCGATCACGTTAAAAAAACACCAGTCATTAGTGGGGACTTCCCAGGAGATTTTAGTAGAAGGGTTGAGCAAAAAGAGCAACAACCAAGCAACTGGGCATACACCTTGCAACAAAACAGTTAACTTTTCAGACAGTACGGCCGAAGTCGGCCACGTTGTGCCGGTTAAGATCATAAAGGCTTTTGCACATTCGTTGTTGGGTGAGTCACAAAGATGTTATGGGAGCTTGATCGACAAAAAGGGAGGTATGTTGCATGCTGCATGAAATGAAAGTTTCCGGCATTACGATCGATCCAACGTCAAATGCCCCTATAGTAATCCTTAAGGCAACAAATGCAGATCAGGCGCTTCCTATTTGGATTGGTATTTTGGAAGCTACTGCCATTGCTACAGAGCTGGAAAACGTACGTTTATCGCGACCCATGACCCACGATCTGTTCAAGAACTTGCTTGACAAACTGAATGTGACGGTATCCAGGGTTGAGGTGTGTGATCTTAGAGATAATACTTTTTATGCGCGGATCCATTTTTCATCGGACAGCCAATCGTACAATATCGATGCTCGTCCCAGTGATGCCATCGCATTGGCTCTCAGGGCCGGTTGCCCCATATTTGTTGACGACAAGGTACTTGAGCAATCACGGCAGCTGGATGCGGAGCCGGAAGCGTTTGATGAAAGTGAGCAGGGCAAGAAATGGAAGGAATACCTGGAAAAACTTTCTCCTGAAGACTTCGGCAAATACAAGATGTAGTACTCTATGATTGACCTTCACACCCATTCCATTTTCAGTGACGGTGTTTTGGTACCCTCAGAACTAGTCCGCAGAGCCCAGGTTATGGGAATTACGGCTATCGGGGTCACTGATCACGCCGACGCTTCAAACCTCGATTTTATTCTTCCGCGAATTGTTGCCGTGGCAGAGCAACTAAATCAGGTCAACCAGATTATTATGGTGCCGGGCATTGAGTTAACCCATGTCCCACCATCTCAAGTGGGATCTCTGGTTGGAAAGGCTCGTTCACTCGGCGCAAGACTCATTGTAGTTCACGGGGAAACTATTGCAGAGCCTGTGGCTGCCGGTACGAACCGTTCTGCCCTTGAGGCGGACATAGACATCCTGGCCCATCCGGGACTGATTTCCGAACAGGAAGTCTTGATTGCCGCCAAAAGAGGTATCTTTTTAGAGATTTCCGCACGCAAAGGGCATAGTCTGACAAACGGGCATGTTGCCAAGCTTGCAATAGCCGGCGGTGCAGGCTTGGTTATAGATTCTGACGCCCATGAGCCATCAGACCTGATTACACAAGATATGGCAAGACAAGTTGTTCTTGGTGCAGGCCTGACTGAGAAAGATTTCGAGCAGATGCAAAAAAACGCTCAGTCGCTTGTTTCTTGACACTTCTTGTCCTATGGTCCTGGCTCACTCATCTTAAAAACAAAATATATTTTCCTTTTAATCCCTCCCTAAGTTGAAAGTTTCGAAGTTCACAAAAGCGGCATAGCCCTGGCTGTCCACTGCACTGCCTTGTGTACGCCTTAGAGATCTAGTTGAACTGTAATCGCTTGAGCTATACCCTCCATTTCAGTGGCGGAAATCGATCCAGTAGGATTTGTTAGCCGTTTCTTACTCACTGTAGTAAGTTGATCAGTCATAACTTTTAGCCAATTAGCTTAGCTTCTAACTAATCGCTAACGGCTAACTGCACAGATTGAATCGTTTCGTCTACATACTCTGCTGGGAAGTGAGTTCCTCGATACAGGACAAGGGCTTGCGGCAGACATCTGAGAAAGGCCTCGATCACATCAGGGTCAAAGTGAGTTCCGACTCCTTCTTTTAGGATTTCAATAACTTTGGCTAGTGGCATGGCGCTGTACCCAAGCATCTTGTCCTCACAGTATTTGGGATAGTCCCGGCGGGAGGTCAAGGCATCGAAGACATCGGCTACGGCCAGGATTTTGGAGCTTAAGGAAAGCTCGTCTCCCGTCAAGCCTTCTGGATATCCCTTGCCGTTGACCTTTTCATGGTGTTGGGAAGCGATGACTGGTACGCGAACCAAGGCCTTTGGGAAATGAAAATTTTCGAGGATGTTACGCGTTCTAACTGGGTGGGTATTTATCTTGGCTTGTTCCGCGGAGGTCAGGGGGCCTTCTTTGAGAAGTATCGAATCGGGTATGCCTATCTTTCCGATGTCGTGAAGAAGCGCAGCATACTTGATGGTTTTGAGTGCTGCATCGTCAAGGTCCATTTCACGAGCTATCATAAGGCAATACTCGGTCACACGCTGGGAATGACCGGCGGTTAAAGGGTGCCTGGCATCTACAGTTGCAGAAAGTGTTCGAATGGAACTGTCAAAAGACAACTGTAGTTCGTTTAAGAGGAAAGAGTTTTCAAAGGCGATTCCAACGTGTGATGTAATGGCTTTCAGGATCATCTCATCGTTTTGGTTAAAACCAGGGCCATTTTTCTTGTTTATGACCTGAAGGACTCCTATCCGTTCTTTCTTGCGGTTGTGTACAGGCATGCAAAGTACGGAACGGGTGTGGAAATTGTGTTGAATATCGAATTCCGGCCTGAAGAACGGCAACTTTGAGGCTTCTTCCACGTTAATTGTTTCCCCGGTTTCGGCTACCCGCCCACTGATCCCTTTTCCCAGGGGCAAGCGGATTTCATCTACATTTTCGGCTACTTTAGTCCAGATCTCGCTGCGTTCCCAATCGATGATGTACAGACTGGTCCGCTCGGCCTCCATGAGCTTGGTCGTCTTTGTGATGATCGTTTTAAAAAGGGTATTGAAGTTTAGTTCAGCTATAAGGCTTCGGGAGGTTTCCAGAATATCTGACATCTTCTTGTTCAGGGCCAGTTGTTCATCAAGTAGATGTCTGTTTTCCAAGGTCAATCGGCGTTCTCTGGAGATCCGGTCTACCTTGTTTTTAATCTCTTTTTCGCTGAACGGTTTTTTTATGAAATCGTCAGCCCCTTGGCCGATGACTCTGTCGTATTGGTAGTCATTGATGTAGCCGGTTGTAATGATAAAGGAAATGCCTGGTTCAATCTCCCTTGCCTTTTCCATCAATTCGAACCCGTCGAGTCCGGGCATACGGATGTCAGAAATGATTATGTCAAAGTCGTTGGTTCTGATTAGGTTGAGGGCATTGGAGCCGTCTAAGGCAGTTTGGCAACGGTGGCCTAGAGACTGCACTGTATCAACAATTGCCTTGGTGACTAAGGCCTCATCGTCTACTACCAGTATCGATTCTTGACTCATGTGTAGCCTCAAAACGGATTTTTTGATTGTGTATAGCAGTCTGTAAGGTCGTTATGGTGATGTTGCTGTTATGGTAGCCATTATTTCTCTTTTAAACAGACTGGTAGTATGGTGATAACAGAGGAATGCCTAACCAGTCCTATTAAGTTAAATCGGTAAAGATTTTGGAAAACTTAAGCCCTCCATGAAAGGTTCTTCAATAACATTTAAAACCCAGTCTTATGGATCTCTAGTTGAGATTCAATGAAAATGCAAATACCGGGACTATGCTTTGATTGGAAGGCGAGATCATTAGTATTGACATTTGCATCCACACCAAAAACCCATTTCACGCCCTTAGATCGTCCATCTCTGTGTCACCCATGCCGGCCCTTTTCTTCGCCACCAGCCCCACCCAAGCATCCTTTCTGCCGTAACCCTCAAACGGGTAGGATTTCCCTACTTGACAAGTCAGGATTTCCTGCCCGCAAATAGGGGTGTGGCCCCATTTACAAACCCTTGAAGCCATGCGATGAATATTAAAAAAAGAGGCAGAAAACCTCTTCGTTTCCAATAGGCCTGGAATCATAAGCTAACGTTCTTGTTCTCTCTGGTTTTCGTTTCTGCCTACAAACTGCAAAGGAGGGATGAAAAATGCAAGCTGTTGCCCTAACACCTATTGCACAACCAGTTGAGAAAGGGTTGAGCCTTGAAAGAAGGACACTTTGCCGATTTGAAGTTCAGAACGGGGCCATGTGTTCTCCTCAGCTCACCGTGGTGGGTCAAATTCCCGATGTAAGCTCAGGTGGGCTTATGTTCCGGTATGTTGCCAGCCGAGATCGCTCAACGGAAACATCTGTATTGAGCATCACATTGACCAATGGCACCTTTCAGCTAGACGGAATTCCGTTTAAAGTCGCTTGGGATATTGAAATGCCCCAGAGCTTCTCTTACGGTCCTATTTCAATCCGGCATTGTGGCGTGGAATTTGGAGACCTGACAGATGCCCAAAAACTTGGTTTGCGGCATTTCATCCAAA
>MAVP01000037.1 GCA_001751075.1 Desulfobacterales bacterium S7086C20
ATCGATTTTAATAACCCCCTTATTTGATCCTTGCACTTTAAGACCAAATCTTTGGCCATTTGAGAGAGTTTTTCCATTGAAAAGCTATACTTCTTTTCAAACCCTTCACATTCTTTGTCACAGCTCTTGATCATATCTATGAGCCTTTGACGCTCTTTTAGGTGGAGATTTAATCCGCTAATATCCTTGGAGTTTATGGCATCTTTGACCATTACACTTTTCCGCCTAAAGGTATCTAATAGCTGCATTTTCTCCCTTAATCGAGAATTGTATTTTTCGAAATTCTCTTCACACTTCATTACAACCTCGCAGGCGGCCCATAAGTCGCAGAAAGGCCCCGAGGATCGAGCTGCTCGGTCATACTGGATGCAAACATAGCTTTTTCCACTGAACCCCTCTTTTTGTTATTCGATATTTCTTCCCATGCCTCCTTGAGTTCCTCGAGCATACCAAGGACTTCATCAAAGGCGCTAAGCTCTCCGTCCACATCTGCCCTCAAAATACGACGCATCATGTAATCATAGATTGCACTAAGATTTGTTGCAATCTGCCCACCTTTCTCGAAATCAAGCGAGCACAGAAGTTCATTTACGATGTCTTGAAATTTCTGTATGGCCCTTGCCTTAGCCTCATACTCGCCGGACTCAAATTTTTCCTTGGCAAACTTCAGGTTACTGATCGCCCCTTCGTAGCACATCAAAACCAGCCTTTTGGGATCTGCTGTCATAACATTTGTTCGCTGATACGCGTTAACTCTACTACCATTCATAACTCCACCCTCCTTTGACCAATAACTTGTTGTTCGTTACATTGTCCCGCAATTCTCTCACCACCGACCACTACCCACTGCACACTGCTTGCCGCGCCGAAGCTTGCTCAAGCGTAGGCGGGTCCACTGGCCCCTACCTCCACCAACCATTCGCCGCCGCATCCAGCTGTCCGCTCAGCCACTGGCTCTGACTTTGTATCCTGCTCATAGCAATCTCCATGGCCACAAACTTGTTGATCATCCTTTCCATCTTGGCATCCAGGCGATCCTCCATGTCTTCTATTCTTGTCTCCAACCGCTCGATGTTGTCTTGAAGTGAATCCTGCTTAAAGGCCACATAGCCGTCGTAAGAATCCGTAATGTTGAACAAGACCCGATCAAAAAGCTCGGCCATGCCCAAAATCAGCTTGATGGTACCGATGTCTCCTGTCGTGGTACCAGTATATTTTATAGCAAGCCCGCCAATGTTGGTCTCGTCGTCATCGCCGGTAAGTGTTCGACCGGAACCAGTAGCAGACTCACCATTAATGGTGCCGGTAACATCCAGCCCGTCTGTGGTGGTTACCGGCGTCGTCTGGCTACCCGTCCAAAGCCCGGTATCCGTATCCTCTGAAATGGTAAAACTATGACCGCTGCCGTAATTGTCATAAGTCAAGACAAGCTCGTCGCTGCCACTGTTGGAAGCTGTAATATCCATGGCATAGCGGCCCTCTTGCCCGCCGGTGTTGGTTGTGGAAACCGAGGCACCAAAGGTCAGATCATGGGCCTGCGAGTAATCTAAAGATATGGAAAGATCGCTTCCGCCGGAACTTTCATCGGTAATGACAAGCTTGCCGGAACTATCGATGGAGGCATCCACATCATTGCCATAGGCGGATTCGATCTCGTTTAAGAGCCCTTGGACCGTATCTGAAGCCGCCGTATCGATGGTATAAGATCCGGTCACCTCCCCACCCGATCGCGAGGTACCGGTAAAGGATATGACATCACCATCGGCAAGGTTGGCCGAGTTGGCCCCCACATACACCTGATCCCATGTGGTAGTTGAACTCATTGCGATACTTTCGCCACTGCCCTCATAAAGCTGCTGATCGCCTATCAATATCTCCGTATAAACCGTGTCAAGTTCTGTATTCACGGCGTTGATAATATCGGATATGGTCATGTCGCTGGTCAGCGAGATAGTAGCCGTCTTGTCGTCCTGTGTAATCGTCAGCGTTTCGTCTGCTCCCAACGTCCCGCCTACGGCCGTATCACTGGCGGTAATACTCTGTGTTGCAGCCTGTGTGATGTTGACCGTATACTCACCCGCTTCGCTGTCTCTGGTCGATGTGAGATACTCAAGTGTGCCGGCACTGGTCGTACCGTTGGCAGCAAAAAGGTTTCTAATATCGTTAAAATTCGTCTGTAAATACCCTCGCAGTGTGTCCGTATCTATACTTAGTTGTCCCTCATTATCCAGGTTGATTCCAACCAATCCCGGTATGGCGTATTCTGAAGAAACACCCCATACCGATTCAATCAGAGTAGTACTGAGATCTGTCTTGACCGAAGAAAGTGTCCCGTCACCGAAAAGCACCCCCCCGATTTCCTCTTCGTCTTCATCATATTCCTGCTGCTGATTAATGTAGGCGGATACTTCATTATAGGCATCAACAAAGGCAGTAAACTTTTCCATCAGGGCATCAATGTCACGATTCACATTGAGTGTAACCGTCGTATCCAAATCCGCCTTCAAGAGATTAAGAGTCACTCCGGGCAAGACATCATCCACGGTATTGTCGGAACTTGTCACCTCGACACCGTCTACCTCCACTGTGGCATCGGCAGCGGCAACGAGCTCTCTTGACCGCACCGTATCCACTGCCGTAAAGGCCCCCCAGTCCAAAGCCCCATTGGTGATCGTTGAACTCAGCGTAGCAGCAAGTGAGCTGCCTCCTGTTTCCATATCCGCGATCTCAATCTTACCGTTCGAGGTCGTGTATACGGAAACATCTCTATCCGCGTGGTTTGCCTCGAAAGCACTTGCTATGGCATCCATCAAATCCTGGACCGTTGATGAAGAGGTTATGGAAAAGGTATCACTTACCGCAGCGCCGCTGTGGTCGGTTCCGGAAATGGCAATCTCGTCTCCCGACGTCCAAGAGTTATAACCATCAATGGAAGTAAGAAGCGTTGAAAAAATAATGTTGGAACCATCGACTGTCATGGTATTGTCGGAAGTCGTCCCTTTCACATCCGTTACACCGTTCTCAAGGACCCCTACAGTTTCTAAGATATTGGCGGCATCCGTAAATGTCTGAGTGCCGTCTATTTGGAGCCTATACGTCGTTGTACTTCCGCTTGTGTCAGTCACAATAGATGCGGTAACACCGGCAATCGAAGCATCGTTGATAGCTGTCTTTATATCTTCGAGGGAATCACTTGAAAGATCTATGGCCACCCCGGTGCCATCAATCGTAACAGTCCCGGACTGGGTACTTGAAAGCCCCAGCAGCGTTTTGATATCCCGAGTTGTACTGGTAAAAATATCACTCTGAGCGCCACCAGTGATACTGTTTTTGACAGCGTCAGTTTTGTCTTTCCAACCAAAAAGCTCTACAAGATCTGAAGATGATCCGTTCTGAAGACCGATGCCGTCCTCACCCGTATCGTCACTATTTAGGACAATTCTGTGGTCATTCGTTCCATAGGTGATAATACTGGCCGTAACACCTGTGGGATCCGTTCCTGCATTGGCGTTGTTGATCTTGTTACGAACGGCGGCAAGGTCATCCGTTTCGCTGATATTGATTGCCGTTCCGTTTATCAGGATATCCCCGGCATAAGAATTTCCCAATGCCTCATCATAATCAGAAAAAGAGGCGGAAGAAAGTTTCTGGGCCATTGCCAGGGAGGTCACCTTGACCGAATAGGTCCCTTTGGCAGCAGTCGATGTCGTCGAAACAGACAGCAGATCCGAGGCACCTACCGTAGCGCTGTCTGAGGTCATATTGGAAGTATAGACGTAAAAGTCCGTGGGATCTTTTAGATTACTCGCCGCTGTTTTCAAGGAAAGCAGTTGAGTATTAAAGGATTGCCATTCCGATAACTGATCTTCATACTCAGTTTTCCGGATTTCAACCAAATCGACCGGACGGTGCTCCAACTCCATTAATTGATCGATCATCGTCCGCCAGTCGAAACCACTTGAAAGACCTGATATGAGATTTGTACTTAATGCCATTTTCTACCTCCCTGAAAGAAGACATAAAGCGCCTACGTGGGCACAAAATGCCTGTTCCTGATTAGTTTATCGGAAATTTCTGCCCGAAACTTGAATCTCTAGTAGGCAAAGAACAGCACAGCAAAATGCTTGCCATGCCAAACCAAAAAACCCCGCCTCCCATTTCGGAAAGCGGGGTTTTCCCCTGCGGTTAAATGCTGTTGCTTTATCCAAGCAGCAAAGCTGCGTTTTATAAAATCCTCAAAGCAGGTTTTTATTATCCGAACAACGACAGCACACTTTGTGGCGCCATGTTCGCCTGGGCAAGCATGGCGGTGCCGGCCTGCTGCAGGATCTGGAACTTCGTAAACGTTACCATTTCAAAGGCCATATCGACGTCTCGAATCACCGACTCAGCCGCTGTCACATTCTCAACGGTAACACTAAGATTGGCTGAAGCATAAGATAGTCTGTTCATGTAGGCCCCGACATCGCCCCTTCTGTTAGACAGGGTAGAAATGGCATTGTCTACACTGTCAAGGAAGTCCCGAGCATTAGTAGCGCTCAGAAGCTGATCCACAGACAGATTTAATCCATCGGTTCCTGCCGTTGCATCACCGAGGCTCACAGAAATCCGGTTATTTGGGTCGTTCTCTGCGCCCCCCTGAAAGGTGGCGTTTCCTGAAGGAGCAGCTAAAAGAGTGCCATCACTCGCCCCAGTGGAAGTAAGATCGTTGTCAAAGGTAAGTGTTAGACCAAAGGCACTGAATGTGGTCATAGTCGTATCGCCCGAACCCGGCACGGCCACATCAGAAATCGTCCATTCGCCGTCACCGGTGGTTATTGTCACATCAACGAATCCAGCCCCAGAACCTGCCTCCACGTCAATATTATACGCCTCCCCAGCCTGCATGCCCGTTGCCATGTCTATCCCATGGCCGGATCCAACGGTAATGCCTGAGCCAGCAGAAATACCCACCCCAAAGGTCCCGTTAATCAGTGCCGTATCGGCATACTCAGTGGCATTTGCCACTCGATCGATTTCATCGATGAGGGCATTTCCTTCGGCATTGAGTTTGCCAAGGTTAGAACCCGCATTGGCCGAGGCACCTTGGGTGGCGAGTTCCTTCAGTCGGGTTAACATGTTTCCGATCTGATCCATTGCCCCTTCAGCCACCCGTAGCAAGGAAGACGCCTCCGACGCATTTCTTGACGCCACCCTGAAGCTCGCTATGTCTGCCCTGAAAGCTTGGGAGATCGCAAGCCCTGCAGCATCATCAGCAGCCCCATTGATCCGATAACCTGATGATAGTCGTTCCAGGGATTTGCTCAACCCCCGATCTGAAATTGTTAATTGTCTATGCGCATTGAGTGCTGCAATGTTGTTTTGAATTCTAAGTCCCATAGTCCTATCCTCCTTGATTTTTGGTTGCGTTGTTGATTAGTGGCTAAATAGTTCCACTCCTCGTGAACTGACCACTTTCCACTAACCAATGTCCTTTGGCATCCTTGCCAGCTGTTTCCGTTGAACTTTTTGGCAGTAACTGTTCACCCGCCCGCTCTTCTACCCCCCTTTCTTCAAAAATAATGACATTCGCAAATCTGCAATCTGACCGCCTGATCAGTTGCAATTGATTACTTTATCGGAAAAAGGGGGGGAAACTTTAAGATTTTCTTATTAAGATGCGGGAAGGCCGGAAGGGTTGGGAATGGAGGAAATTGGGGGGGTTGGGTTAGTACCTGGAAGGGGGTGACTCATTATTCCAATGTGCTTTGTTCCATGGAATTGCAGCTGTATTTAGATTGCTTGCCTTTTGGTAAGACAATGCAGCCGCTTCTTCCGTTCCCATTTTTGCATAACAGTCTCCCATTAAGCTGAAGCTTTCCCAGTCCTGTGGGTTCAAAGGGACTGCTTTTTCCAAGTATTCAAGGCTAGCATTGTAGAAACCTTGTTCAAAACACATTCTTGCGACCATTTTCAAAGTTTCAGGCGTCTCGCCACTTAGGTAGACAAAGACATCAAATGCTAAGGATCCCATTGCTGGCCGCTGGCGTTCAAAAAGATCTTTGCCAATATCTGCGAACAGATTGCCCAGATCGGATAGACTGTTAAGCGTCATATGACGCTCTAAACCAAGCAAATCCAAAATCTTGTTACATCGGGCCACGACTCGTTCAATATCTTCGAGTCGTATATATATCATACATAACATCAAATGGATGTCCACAAGCGTCGGATCTGTTTCCGTCAGACGCTCAAAAATTTCCTTTGCCCGCAAAACGTCGTCTTTATCGTAATAGACATAACCCAAGTTCGATAACGCCTCTATTGAGTTAGGAGACTCCTGCAACGCCCTTTCCAAATAGGTCGAGGCACTATCTAACTCCCCGGTCCTTCTTGCTATGATCCCGTAATTAATCAGGGCACCTGAATGGCTCGGATCCTTTTCGATCACCTTTTGTAACAGATCCGCTGCCTCGCTGTAAGATTTTTCTCCAAGATAGATTGTTCCAAGACGAAAAGCGCTACTCATATGATCTGAATCTCTTTTGAGCACTTCTTTCAAAAATGTTATTTCTTTTTCTCTTTTACCCAACTTTTGATAAATCCTTATCCCGTTTTGGTATAGCCCTATATCGTCAGGTGTATGATTAAGCGCCTCAAGTAAATGTTGTTCTGCTATAGAGAATTCCGAACGTCTCAGATGAAAGGTAGCTAATAAATTGTGATATTCTCCTCTATCATCACAAAGCTTCAAAGCACTGGCGTATTCTTCTTTTGCCTTTTCTTCTTCTCTTAGTTCCGTAAAGGCAAAACCTCGGTGTGAATGGGCACGCCATCGGTGATTTATAGTATTGTGGACCATGGGACCAAATTCTCCTGGCGTATTTTGAATTCTGTTTAGTAACGTAAAATACTCAGCACTATGATGGAACAATTTGTTCCAATTCTTCCTTTCAAAATATATGATCGTCAAAAGGTAATGGGAATCTAAATGGATGGGGCTCTTATTTAATGCTTTCAAGCAGATTTCTTCTGCTTCATCCAACTTATTAGTTTTGAGATATGAGATGCCTGCAATAAAGTGGGACCATAAGTACATAAAATCATGATAATTATTGTCTTCCGCCAATTTGATGGCCCTGATCGCCGAATCTATAGCCTCATCATACATACTCTCGGCAAGATATGAGGATGCAAGATAGTGGTGGGCGCGGGGGTGATGCGGCTTCTCTTCGATCTCCTTTTTTAGTAACGTGGTTGTCCTGACAAACTTCTTTCGTCCTTCTTCAGGGGACAGATTATAGCCCTCATGTAAAATCGTTATGGGATACATTTTGCTCGCCTTTTCTCCGACAAGTCTATTATGGACCCTTCCTTCATAATGAATAACGCCGTTATTTCTGAAAATTCTAACAGAATTATGGACGGCCTCTCCTCTTGATTCGTCAAAAGCACTTCTAACTGTCACGTAAACACTATCTGTTGACGCATCTCTTGTGGCTTCACGAATTGTTTTACGACACTCGGTTAACAACACTTCGTCTGCATCCAAGATAAGAATCCAATCTTTGGTAGCATAATCAATAGACTGATTTCTATGTTTACTGAAGTCACCTTCCCAGGGATGAAAATATACTTTATCTGTATATTGCCTGGCGATTTCAACAGTACTGTCCGTAGAACCAGTATCCACTATGATAATTTCATCTACACAATGCTTAACACTTTCAAGACATCGTGGCAAAAAGTCTTCTTCATCCTTTACAATGATACAAAGGCTGATCGCTGGCTCATCTGCTTCTTGCCGATGAGCGCCCATTAGCTTGTAAGTTTTCCTTTCTCCTCCATCGACTTTCATATTCTTGTTCAGCTTGCCTTTTGCCTCCTGAAGCTCCTTATCCTCAGGGTTGTATTTCAGCGCTTTTCGCAGAAATCGGCCTGATAGCCCATCTTCTGACCGTCTTAAGTGAAATAGACAACGCTGTTTGTAATATTCGCCTTTGTCATGACATACTTTCAAGGAAAGCGAATACTCTTTGTCGGCTTTAGCTTCTTCTCCAAGCTCAGCGAAAGCGAATCCACGGTGAAGTCGGACACGCCATTCGTGCTTGATCGTATTATGGACCATTGTCCCAAATTCACCGGGATTATTTTTTAACCGCTTCATCAATGATAGATACTCATCGCTATGATCCATAAAGGGCCTAATTTCTCCTCGATGATAGTACAGACTGCTGAGAATATAGTGGGAATCGATATGCACACGGCTTGTCCTTATTGCCCCGAGACACATACGTTCCGCCTCCCCAAGTCGATTGGTATTAACCCAGCACACAGCGGCCACAAAACGAGTCCATAGATAGAGAGTACTCTCTCGGTCATGCATTGAAGCAAGATAAAGGGCCTTTTTAGCCTCTCTCAAAGCTTTGTCATAAAGATGTTTACCCAGGTACGCCACAGCCAAATAATGGTGATATTTGGGATTGTTCGGGTCCTTTTCAATCTCTTGCTCAAGGAGACTAGTGGTACGGACGTATTTTTTCTCTCCTTTTTGTGGATCGAGATTATATCCCCTATGGTAGATTGAAATCGCAGAACAAGAGGCGTGTTCATATCCGGATAGTTCGTTATGCACTCTACCTTCATAGCGCATTTTTTCGTTATTGCGAAACAACCTAATAGAATTATGCCAGGCTTCCCCTTCACCCTTTCCGTAGATATTTTCGACTTTGACGTAAACACTATCATTTTCCCTAGTTAGGAGAGTAGAATCAATTTGATGGTCCCATTGAATCACTTCCTCATCACCATCCAGAACAAAGATCCAATCACCAGTCGCATAGGAGATGGACTGATTTCTGTGCTTGCTAAAATCATTCTCCCAAGGATGATGGTAGACCTTGGCTCCGTATTTTTCCGCTATTTCAATTGTACGGTCAGTCGAACCTGTGTCAACAATGATCACTTCTTGAACATAACTACCAATACTTTCAAGACATTGAGGGAGGAGGTTCTCCTCGTTCTTCACTATCATACATGCAGAAATGCTGATACGGTTTTTGGTGGTACGTTTTGCCCTACCCCCCTTTAAGGCTAACTCACTTTTGGGATCTGTCTTATGCCCTCTGTTTCTTTTCTTCCGGCCCATTGATATAGCTCTCCTTCACCCTCGTTGCTCGATGGAAATGGGATGTGTAAAACCTTTTACGGTTTAGAAGCATGCTCGGTAATTTACTAGACAGGCCACCTTTATAGGTAGCATCGAAAAACAAAAGGGGCACCCATTAAAAAAGCAATCTTACGTCTTCACGACACTTTTTGTGCTTGTACTCCTAATACGCGTGCATAGTTTATGTGCACAGATGCCGACTTTTCGCGTTTCAATATATATTCGTTGTACTGGCACCGTACATCGATCCCATATGTATTAAAAAAGTATAAGGAAAACTCATGCCTGCGGGCTAGATCTAGCACGGTAAACTGATGAATAGGGTTGTCTATTATCTGAAGTTTCTCCGGGCGATATGTCCGAACAAACTCTATCCATTGTGGATCTGGCACGGATAGATAGACCATAGTTTCCTCATGCGAATGAAGCTCCAGATTGGCAAAAAGGGCTTCGTAGCGTTCTTCGGGAATGTGTTCCATGACGTCCACAAGCGTTATTAAGTCAAAACTTCTGTGTACTTTTAGCTTTGTGATATCACCCACCCTGAATTCTGCGTGTGGTACAGTCTTTCTAGCAAAGCCGATCAGTTTGGAGGAAAGGTCAACACCGACAACCTTCTTTGCTCCAAGCCTCGCAATATGTTCTGTTGTGATCCCAATGCCACAACCAAGATCAAGCACCTCTTTTCCAGGCTGAACGATCTGGTTGAGTCTTTTTTTTATGTACTCATGCCTTGGATTCGGCCGTTTGCGATCTCTTTTCAAGTAATCCAGGAAATTGTCATAGAATTCTTTAGGGCTTTGTGTATGGCTGTTGGAATTGCAGTCTACGTCTTCTTTGACTGAGGAGGGCGCCTCCTGGAGAATACTGGCAATCGTTTTCAGCTGCTTCTGTAAAGAATAGTGTTTCTCAATAAAAAGCCTGTACTCCCTTGAATCGTAGTCAGACCCTGTCACTCTACTGACAAATTCCGGGATTGAATTCCAAAGATATTTTTCAGGATAAATTTCTCTGGCCCCCACAAAATTATGAATAACAGGTTTTAGTCCGCATGCCATAGCCTCTATAAGACCAACAGGGTGTCCCTCCAGGACGCTTGTACAAACGATATATTGCTTGTCATCAAGCCATGTCCCTACATCTTCTACCCATCCATCCATCTGGATATTGTTTTCTAAATCCATTTCCCTTATCATTTGATCGAAATAGAGTTTATATCTATCGTCCTGAAAATGTCCTCCTATAAATAAACGGTATTTTTTATCAACTTGGACCAGTTCACGAAATGCGTGAAGAAGCAACATTGGTCCCTTTTTGTAGTTAATTTGGCCAAGGTAAGCTAAATTTGTTCCTTTCGATGGGTTTTTGAATGCAAACTTATCCAAATTGACTCCATTTGGAACTATACGGATATTTTTAACTCTCTCAATTACCTCTGGAACCTGCTGTACGACAATATCTTTAATGTGCTTTGCTACAAATACTAAATCATCAATTTTTTCCCATTTTATCTTCCGGGCAAAACCAGAAAAGGCTTCATAACTGTGCAAACGACAAATTATATGTTTCCCATCCAACAAGGTTGAATGATTGGTCAGCGCGACTGTTAATTCGTTAGCCCACTCCAACCAAACCAAATCAGCCCATTGAACTGCTGATTCTATCTCCTGATTATTGTTACTGTAACAAGTTCGAACATCATATTTCGTTTTAAGATAACCTACAATGTCTCCGAGGAATGATTGAAGACCAGGCAGGCACAAGACGGCAATTTTTGCCCTCCGGTTTTGTTGTGAATGAGCTTCATTAAAAAATGCCGCACCTTTCCCTATTTCCTTCTTGGAGTCCTTTGAGGAAGCATCCTTTTTCTCAAGTGCGCTGAGAGATTGCCTTACAATTTCTTGATCTGGGTTCAATTTTAGAGATTTCGCTAAAACCTTTCGTGCTTTTAGGGAATCACCCATCTCGAAATAAACCATTCCAAGCTGGTTGTAGAGATTTGGCTCCTGGCTATTTATAGCGATACATTTTTCTAATTGTATGGCGGCATCTTCCCAACGTTTGGCATTCTGGTATAAATCCGCCAAATTCACGAGAGTATCTAGATGATCATTTTTTGCCATTAGAGCCCTTAAAAACAAGTCCTCTGCGGCCTTGTCATTCCCCTGAGCATGTCGGATTACTCCAAGGTTATTGAGAGCGTCCGCATCTGTGGGATCTTGCTCTAGTAGTTCTGAAAAGCTTTGTTCTGCCTTTTCAGTCTGCCCTTTAGAGAACAATTCTTCCCCTTGCTCTAGTAGACCTTTTCTGCGCTTGTCTGTTCCTTTCGTATCTATACTTTCCATTTTATCGGCAGGTTTTGCTTCAATTTCAAGTTTAGCTCGTACTTAAAGCAATATGGGTGCCAGCATGAGATGAAGTGGCAGATTTAATGATTTCAAGAAGTTATAATGACCAGAGGGATAAAGTCAGGAAAAACGTCAATGCTTTGACAGTTAAAGCTGAAGGATTTGCCGGGTAGCATCAGTGATCAGTGATTAGGTGGGCAGTTGCTGGTTATCAGTGGTTACCCTATAAAAATGCCCATCCAAGTTAAAATGGAGGCTGGTATGCCATGCGGGGAGCCCGGCTAGATGCACCAGGCACATTACATCATATCGTTGTGAGAGGTATCGAACAGCGCTACCTCCTTGATGATGACCGTCATCGGGATAATACCAGGAGGCATTTTCCTGCATCTGTCTCGAGGCAAATGTACTCGCTAGATAGCCTATAGGGCAATGATTAGCCGTTCATACCAAAACGAAATTGACTATAAAAGGAACACGCCGAAAGGGCGCTTAGGTAATTTATACTGGGGTGGGTAAATCAGGCGGGAAATCTTCTCTGTAGTGTGGTCCAAGGCTTTGTTTTCTTAAAAGAGCACTATAAATGACAAGTTTACCAGCTTGGATCATATTCCGGACTTTGAAATAGCGAGTCGGAATAGCTTCCTCACTCAAACTCATGTCTTCTAGCCTTACCTCAAGGTTGAGCAGTTTCTGTCGAGATTTGTTCAGGCCTTCTTCTGATCGCAGTATGCTTGCATATCTTGTCATTGTTTGTCTGACTTCAAATGGCCCAGACCGATTATCGGCACTATATTTGCGAAAAGTACAGCCTTAGCCTATTCAGCACAGCTTTTGAATCATGCAAACAGTCGCACCAGGGCGGGCCTGAACGTTGAACCCTGAACCCGTGAACGCTTACGGGAAAAGATTGCAGCGTAAGTGTTTATCCCGTCACCTCATGTGCCATACATAGACCATCCAACTAGCCTGCCACCACCGGGCAACGGCTTAAGTGCTTGCCACCGCAATCACACATCTGAGGAACTGTATATTTGCACGAAGCTATGGCTGAATCACACCGTGGATGAAAGGGACAACCCCCAGGTTTGTACGCAGGATCAGGCACCGTACCAGGAATACTCTTAAGCTTTGAGCCCCGCTTCGTACGATCCGGCAATGAAGCCAGAAGTCCGCGCGTGTAAGGATGACACGGCTTGGTAAGGATCTCTTCGCGACTGCCTTCCTCAACAACCATGCCGGCATACATCACGTAGATACGATCGGCAATTTTGGCAACTACGCCTAGATCGTGGGTAATATAGAGCAGCGTCATGTCCCGTTTTTTTTGAAGCTCAGAGAAAAGATTCAGTATCTGCGCCTGAATGGTCACATCAAGGGCTGTCGTGGGCTCGTCAGCAATTATCAGGGCCGGATTACACGCAAGAGCCATGGCGAGCATTGCTCGCTGTCGCTGCCCCCCGCTCAACTGGTGAGGATAATCCTTGAGTCGCTTTTCGGGTTCGGCAATCTCTACGTTTTTTAGAAGCTCGACCGATCTCTTGCGTACCTCATCAGCATGAACATATTCATGTACGGTAATAGCCTCTTCGATTTGGTCACCAATAGTAAATACCGGATTGAGTGATGTCATCGGTTCTTGAAAGACCATGGCTATCTGACTCCCACGAATATGTTGCATCTCGGCATCGGTCAATCCAAGTAAATCTTCCCCCCTAAAAATTACACGACCACCCACAACCTCACCGGGTGGTTTGACAACCAGCCCAAGAATGCTCAAGGCGGAAACGGTCTTCCCGCAACCGGATTCACCAACAATACAAACCGTCTCTCCCCGAGCCACCTCAAAACTCACCCCTTCCACTGCACGAGCCACTGTTTTACGTCCATGGAAATAGACCGTCAGGTCCTGGACAGACAAAAGTGCACGATTAGAGTCACTAAAGCTCAACTTACCTTCTTCCTCTCAATTTAGGATTCAGGGCATCTCTGAGGCCCTCACCAAAGAGATTAAACGAAAGTACGACAATCAGGATGGTAAAACCCGGAATAAATGTCAGCCACGGGGCGTCAAAGATAAACGCCTTGCCGTCAGAAAGGACGTTTCCCCATGTGGCATGGGGAGGTGGCACACCGAAACCGAGAAAACTCAGGCCCGCTTCTGTCAGTATAGCGGTTGCAATACCAATGGTGGCTGAAACCAATACAGGGGCTACGGCATTTGGAAGCATATGGCGAAAAATGATCCGAAAATGACCTACTCCAAGGGCCGTGGCAGCTATCACAAAGTCTTGCTCCCTTAAGGACAGGAATTCCGCACGAACAAAACGTGCCGTACCCATCCAAGACGTCAGACCTATGACGATCATGATATTATAGATGCTGGCCGGAAGGAGTGCTACAACAGTGAGGATAAGAAAGAAACTGGGAAAGCATAGCATAATGTCTACGATTCGCATAATCAGGGTGTCAATAATACGATACTGGCCAAAATAGCCGGCCATGCTTCCCATAAATACCCCAATGAGGACCGATATACCTACAGCAACAAATCCCACAGTCAAAGAGACCCATGCCCCTTGAAGCATTCTGGCAAACACATCTCGACCCAAATCGTCCGTTCCTAAGAGATAAATACCCAGTGTCGGGATTTCCTCCGGCTGAAGCGATCCTATATGCGGGCTGGAAAAAGGCGGCCTCAATTTCTCCTGAAGGCGTACCAGTGCAGGATCAAAAACAGGTTCAGGCCCTGAGGTCAAAACAAGTCCCAAAAGTGCGACACAGAAAAAAACCATAAAGATTGCCAAACCCGCAATAGCAAGGCTGTTTTCCCTGAGGACTTGCCAGAACTGCTCGAACCTGCCTTCTTTCGGGGCAAGGTGGGTATCCGCAACAGAGGCGCTAACGGTGCTATTCATAATCACAACCTTATCCTTGGATCGACAACCAGATACAAAAGATCGGAAACAAAGGTCCCCGCCAGGACAAGGACGGCAGAAATAAAGTTTACTGTCAGGATAACAGGATAATCCCGCGCCAAAATGGCCTCATAGGCCATCCTTCCCATTCCGGGCCAGGAAAAGATAGACTCAATAATCACAGAACCCCCAATTAGGCCGGGCAAGATAAGGCCAAACATGGTCACGAAGGGTAACAGTGCATTTCGCAGGGCATGCTTGTAGTGGACCTGATCCGGGGAAAGCCCTTTCGCCCTGGCGGTGCGTATATAGTCCTGGCCTTCTACTTCGAGCATCTGGCTGCGGACATATCTGGAAAGCACTGCAATCCCACCGGTTGCTCCCAGCACCGACGGCAACAGGAGGTGCCAGACACGGTCCATAACAACATGCCACCATGAAGCCTCTCCAAGCCCAAAGGTCTCCATGCCGATAACCGGCACATGAAAATGGTTTACGACAAAGATAATCAGGATATAGGCGAAGAAAAAGCCTGGAATCGAAATCAATAGATACGAAAAAAAAGTCGTACTCCTGTCATATAAGCCTCCCCTGAATATGGCCGCACGAATTCCTACCGGAAACGATAGGGTCCAGGTAATAATGGTACCCACTATAAAGAGTGGAAGACTGTTCAAGAAGCGTTCCCAGATCTTTACTACAACAGATTGGTTATCCTTCCACGATACCGTTTTGCCGGTAAAAAAATCTCGATAAAAATATAGATATTGCACATGCAGGGCCCTGTCTAGATGGAAGGCCTTTTGAAATCGTTCCACCATCTCAGGTGTGAATTTCGGGTTTAGAGGATCTACCTGGCTTGGTTCACCAGGGGCCAAGTGGATAATCAAAAAAGAGACCACAGAGACAAAAAAAAGTGTAATGGTCTTTTGAATCAAACTTCTCCCGATAAATGACAACATCACCTAACCCTCGGCGGCAAAGCTCGGAACTTCTGCAAGCTTTGTCCATTTATTAAAGAAAAACGTGTAGTTCCCAGTCTTTGTTGGTGTGATCTTCTTATAAGACAGCCTCCCATCTGCTACCTTTTCCGCAATAACAATACGCCTATCCAAGACAGCAGTCCATTTTGTAACATAAAGAAACATATAAGGCTGTTCTCTAGCAATGATCTCGTGCAGCCGGCGACAATAGGCTACTTGTCGATCGTGATCATATTCCTGTCTGATCCTTACAATCAGATCATCTGCCTTCTGGTCTTTAAACCCCACAAAATTAAGCTGGTGTGAATTGGTCTGGCTGGAATGCCATATCTGATAGAGATCCGGCTCTATTCCCATACTCCATCCCAAAATAAGTGCGTCAAAATCGCCGGTATTTACGCGTTCCTGGATAAATACAGACCATTCCAAAAGATCGGTGCGAACATCTATGCCTATATGTCTCCACGCATCTTGTGCTATGGCCAAGACAGCCTTCCTAAGATTATTGCCGTTATTGGTAATCAGGGTAAACTGGAGTCTGTTTCCATCCTTTTCCAGCCAGCCATCCTCGTTGCGTATCCAACCGGCCTCTCGTAAAAGCCTTAAAGCGCCGTCCGGGTCATAGGGCAATGGCTCGATATTATCATTGTAATAATCTGTTTGCTTAACAAAAGGCCCGGTAATCCGCTCTCCCTGGCCATAAAGGACATATTTAATTATCTTGTCCACATCTATGGCCATTCCCAATGCCGTTCGTACTCTAGAATCATCGAAGGGCGCCCTTCGCATATTGTAACCTATATAGGTATAGCCAAAGGATAGGCCGGAAAAGCTCTGATACTTGGAATCGGCGCTTAAACGCTTAACCTGGTGGGGTTGAACACTGTAGCTGTCTACAGTGCCGGCATAAAACTCCATTTCCTGAGTGAGCAAGTCTGGTACAATCCTATAGGTATAACGCTTGTAGTTTGGAGTACCCTCCCAGTAATCTTCAAAGCGATCCAAGACAATATACTGATCTGATTTCCACTCCTGAAAGAAAAAAGGCCCACACCCGACAGGATGGCGGTTGAAACTGCTCTGCCGTATAGAAAAGTCCTCATGATTTTTACCAAGGGAGACGGCTTCAGCCGCCAACACCTCTTCGTTTAGAAGATGTTCCGGCAGGACCCCCATGCCCCAGGTGCCAAGGGCGGGGGAATAGAGGCGTTTGTAAACAATTTTTACTGTCAGCGGATCAATAATCTCTACCCCTTTTACCGGCTCATAGTCGGCAATCCTGGGGGAGAGGTTCTTCGGATCCATAATCGCCTCAAAGGTAAATTTCACATCTCTTGCATCAAAGGGATGCCCGTCATGGAATTTCACCCCGCCTCTAAGATGAAACAAGACCACCGGGTTGTGCTCGGTGGCAGGCAGGATTTGTTTTGCGTATTTTGCACTCTTTTTTTGGTACGCCTTCCGATCAATCTCTATGTGCTCTTTGGCCACAAATGACGTGAAATAGTCCTTACCTAAAAGAAGGCGCAAATTCTTGAAAAGATCTTGATCGACACTCTTAAGGACTAGTTTGATTCTTGAAGGCGCATGAACATTGATCTTAATATTGGTTTTCCCCTGGCCTTCACCCGGTGCTTTTTCCTGCCTGGTCACAGAATACTCACAAGAAGGCAAGAGCATAATTTCCTTGATATTATTCAATGAGACCCTAAGCCTGGGCAGCGCCTCAAAGTCCTCACTTAAGGCACTTTGAAGAAATTGGACGACTGCCCCTCCCCTTGCCATGCCTATACCTGGAATGTCGGCATATCTATTTATGTAAAAAAACGCTTCTTCGTAAATCTCCCATGATTTGGCAAGACGTCCCCTGAAATTGAGATCCTCATCACGGTCAATGAGTCCCTCGAATACCATGGACTCAATATCGCTGCTGGCTGAATCCGCAGACAGGATTGGGTTTAGGAGACTGGCATCACCAATGGAGGCTGTAATATACTCATTGAGACGACTGGGATTTCCCCTGGTCTGCTCTTCATAGGTAGGCACCCAGAAATATGATTGCAGCAGAAATATGATAACTGCAATTGGGACAAAAATCAAAACTCTGCGCACACTCATCGTATCTTCTCAAGTTAGGGTTCAATGGTTAATATTTATCATATTAAACGGATAAAAACCGAGTCAACAAAAAACCTTCCTAAAAAAATATGTGTTTACTGTTGTCATTTCTTTTACAATATGTTTCTAATTGCCGTAGATTCTATTCCTCTGGAGATAATGTCATGAAAATTGGCATAATGAACAACCCACGTTTTTCTGTGTACGACGAAATTGAGGCTCTTGGCAAAGCGAGCTTTGATTTCGTAGATTTAACCATCGAAGGTCCCACCTTTGCCGTAGATCCGGAAAAAGTTTGTAACCTTCTTGACAAACATGGGCTTTTCGCCGTCGGTCACACCGATCCATGCCTTCCATATGCCTACCCGATTGAAGCGGTCCGTAAGGCATGTTTCGAGGAACTGGAGCGTTGCGCAAAGCTTTTTTCATCTGTGGGGGCAAAGGTCATGAATATCCACCCGTGCTATTACTGCCCTCCTTCTATGAAACCGGATCTCCTAAAACATAATATCAAGGCCCTCAAATCCATTGCGCAAATGGCAGGAAGTTACGATCTCACACTCGTACTGGAAAACTTCATGCCACCCTTTGATCGCGTTTCAACCTTTCAAACTCTCCTTAAAGAGATTCCGGAGTTACAAGTACACCTCGATTTTGGCCATACTAACATGGGCCGAGACGATGCTGATCTTTTTTGCAAACACTTAGGCCATCGTATCAAGCATGTTCATTTTTCCGACAACCGTTCCACGGAAGACCACCATATGCCTTTGGGAGTGGGAAACATAAATTGGGAGAACGCAGTAACCGAACTGAAAAAAATTCGATACGATGAAACGATTACCCTTGAAGTCTTCTGCAATAATAAAGATGTCCTCTTTCAATATCTCGACATTAGCAGAAGATTACTTTTGGAGCTATGGAATAAGGGTTCTTCATGAAATAAGTGTCTCAAGATTGCGAAGGATTTTGGGTTGTATTCAAGGACCAGCAAGATGTGACAGTTATTGAGTGACGAGCCCTAGGTAGATCAGCTATTTGAATACATGGTGTTTTTGTGATATGAGATCCATGACGGTTTCGCAAAAAGTCAGATTCTGATGGCAAAGTAAAAAGCTCCAAATTCAAGGCGCGCAAATTTTGAGGAATGAGGCGTACTTATCGTACGCCGCAGTGACGAAAGATGCAGCGCAACGCAGAAGTTGGACTTTTTACGAAGCCATCATCCATGAGAGTCTAGTGGCATCTTATGCCATAATCTTTTTGAGCTGGCCCTAAGGAGGTGCGATATGGAATCTATTAATGTTATGGTAAATGGTCTTCCAGGCAAAGTGACCACCAAGGTAGCCGAACATATTGCAAGAGAGTCTGGGCTTAAGCTACTCCCCTATGCCCTAACCGGCCCTGAGATCTCGGACAAGACAACTCAGATTGGCTCTACAACTATCGAGTTGACACGCCCGGATAATCGACAAGAACTAATAGACTCCGTCAAACAAACCGAAGGAGACTTCATTTGTGTCGATTTCACACATCCCACCGCAGTTAACGACAATGCTTCTTTCTACTGCAACAATAACGTTGCCTTCGTCATGGGTACTACAGGGGGAGACAGAGAGCAACTCGCCAATACAATAAAAGCCTCTCGTACGGCAGCGGTCATTGCCCCAAACATGGCCAAACAGATTGTGGCCTTCCAGGCGATGATGGAATATGCCGCTCAAACATTCCCAGGCATGTTCGAGGGATATAGCCTTGAAGTCAAAGAAAGCCATCAAAAGGGCAAGGCCGACACCAGTGGAACAGCCAAAGCCATGATTGAGTATTTCAACAAACTCGGCACCCCTTTTTCAAAAGACCAGATTATTATGGAACGTGACCCCGAAGTTCAACGCGTCAAGTGGGGAATCCCCGATGCCTACTTAAGCGGGCACGGCTGGCATACATACACGCTCCGATCAGAAGACGGCACTGTCTTTTTTCAGTTTACCCACAATGTAAACGGCCGGGACATATATGCCAGGGGCACAATTGATGCTATTCGTTATCTTACCAAACAGCTCAAACGTGGTGCAACTGGTCAGGTACTGACCATGATAGACGTACTAAAAGGGGCTTAAATATGCGAGATGTCATTGCTCTTATTATGGCCGGCGGGAAGGGCGAGCGTCTTCATCCGTTAACGCAGGATCGTTCCAAGCCGGCAGTACCCTTTGGGGGTATCTACCGTATAGTAGATGTAACACTGAGTAACTGCATCAATTCCATGATATACAAGATAATCGTCCTGCCCCAGTACAAGGCCCAATCCCTG
>MAVP01000038.1 GCA_001751075.1 Desulfobacterales bacterium S7086C20
TGGAAGTGGCAAACGCGCTTTTTGGTGTGACCATGGAAGAAAAGGGAATCTCAAAGCTGGTCTCGCTCGATTTTCAGAACTAACAAAAGTTGATGGACTCATAAAAAGTCATTTTGCGAATGACATTGCGCGATTCTGGAAAGAGATTCAGAAATCACCTGGCGTTAAAAATGTCAAACTGTTTGAGGGCCTTAGCCCGAGTTTTTGACATTTAGCCGGGTGTTTTCTGAATTCCAGAATCGTGCACGGAAAGAGCAAAATCAGACTTTTTACGAGTCCATCAAAGATATGTGTATGAGGATTATAAGTTTCTTTATTGAAAAATAGGGACATTTGGCATATATCGGGAAAGTGCAAGGGGTGCTGACAACGGTTTCCCTTGCACCAAGAACCTCCGCTGAACCACAAGAAAAAGGGCTTCTTCCAGTTTGGCGGGGGTTTCTTTGTTCATAACCATCCTTGTTTTTCTCCGACAGGTTCCCCTGACGTTGCAGCAATGCGATCGGTTATTCTGCAGGATATAAGTAGCTGCGGAGGTTGCTCTTACCTATGGAGCAATAGATTTCATAGTTAATGGTGCCGATCTTTTCGGCGATTTCCTCTGCCGTTATCTCTTCTTTACCCTGGGCTCCCAAGAGAACCGCCTCATCTCCAACAGATACCCCCTCTACGGATGAGACGTCTAGCATGGTGAGGTTCATGCAAACCCTGCCCACAACCGGCACGCGTGTGCCACGGACAAGCACTTCGCCATTGTTAGACAGAAGGCGGTTGTAACCATCATCATATCCTACCGGAATGGTTGCGATTGTTGAGCTGGATTTGGTATTGTATGTACATCCGTAGCTAACAGGTGTGTCTGCGGGAACGCTTCGTAGCTGAACAATACGAGACTTGAAACTCATGGCACGCTTTAAGGAGATGTTCTTTGACGGCATTTTAGCCGGAGATGAGCCGTAAAGAGCAATGCCAGGCCTTACTAGCCCGAAATCCAATCCCTTTTTCGTCAAAATGGCTCCACTGTTTGAAACATGAAGATCATCAAAAGAGATGTTGAGTTTGTCACTCTCATTCACCGCCCAGAGGAACCGCTCTCTTTGCTTATTTGTAAACGCTAGGTCAGGTTCGTCAGAAACCGCAAAGTGAGAAAACATACCCTTTAAGTGAATCCCCTTTAATGGCAAGACATATTGCAAGAAGTCAGGAAGATCTGCCCATGTAACCCCCAGGCGGGTCATGCCCGTGTCTACCTTTATGTGCACAGGCACAACGGTTTGCCTTTGTTGCGCCGCATCGGAAATTCTCCGGGCGATTGCCTTCTGGAAAAGGGCAACGGTAAACCCGTTGTCAACTACTGCAGACACTTGCTCGGCCAGGATGCCCATCATGATCAATATGGGAACCCCACACCCGCTCGCTTTTAGTTCCATGGCCTCTTCTAGCTCAAAGACGCCAAAATATGTCGGGCCTTCCGGTTCCAAGGTTTGTGCCACAGGGATCATGCCGTGGCCATAGGCATCCGACTTGACAACGGCAACCACGCCGGCGCCGGCCAAGGTCTTGATCTGGCGAAAATTATGCCTGACCGCACCAAGATCAATGATTACTTTATTAGTTGTCAAGATAATACCCTTAGTTCACTAGTCTGAAATACCAATTCATGATTTGTTGTCCGTGGAATATGTACAGAAAGGCCCCCATGCTGAGAAAAGGGCCGAAGGGAACGGCTGTCTTTCGTCCTTTTTGGGTATAGAGTGCCACCACAATTCCCAGCACGGTTCCAATGATTGAACCGACAAAGATGGTAAATATGGTTGCCTTCCAGCCCAAAAAGGCGCCGATCATGGCAAGCAACTTCACATCCCCGCCTCCCATACCCTCTTTTTTCGTAAGACAGTAATATCCCGAGGCTACCAAGAAAAGGAAGCCGCCCCCCAGGATTATTCCCATAATTGACTCTATATATGTGTGGTGATCTAGCAGGAAAGAAGACAAGAAGCCTATAATGATACCCGGGTAAGTGATAACATCGGGAATAATCTGGTGATCAATGTCTATAAAAGTAACAACGAGCAGAGCAGCTACAAAGGCATAAACAAAGATCGTTTCTAAAGAAAAGCCGTATTGACCAAAGATTGCAAGAGCAAAAAGGCCTGACACCATTTCTACCACCAAGTATCTCAAAGAGATAGTTGTCTCGCAGTGCCGGCATTTTCCGCGGAGTATGATATAGCTGAGGACTGGGATGTTATCGTAAAAGGCTATTTTTGTTTTGCATTTTGGACATCTGGAACCAGGATGGACAAGGGATATAGATTCAGGAAGGCGGTAGATACATACATTTAGAAAACTGCCTATGGCCATGCCGAAAAAGAAAACAAAAAGTTTTATGATCAAGGATTGTATCTCGTTTTCCATCCAAAAACACCCCAAAATTAAAACATCACGAGAACTTACAAAAACCAACTATATGCGGGCGAGCCCAAAAATCAAGATTTTTATTGTTATTAAGAAATATTGTCTTATAGTTGAGTGGTATATCTTCGTTTGAAAGGAATTAGTAATGGCTCAAAGGGATAGTGAAGATACTATCGACATTATTCAGGAGGAAGGTGAAACAATAGATATTCCGGACGTGCTTCCCCTGCTTCCTATTCGCGACATAGTTATCTTCAATTATATGGTGCTTCCGTTATTTGTGGGTAGAGACAGGTCTATTCGAGCCGTGGATACGGCCATGGCCAAGGATCGACTCGTTTTTCTTGCTACTCAGCGGGATTCGATGGTTGAAAGCCCGGCACCGGACGAGATTTTCAATGTGGGCACCGTGGCTCTGATTCTGCGCATGTTCAAGCTTCCGGATGGCCGAGCAAAGTTGTTGGTTCAGGGACTAACAAAGGCCACTGTTGACGAATACCTTGAGACAAAGCCGATGTATCTGGTCAAGATCAAAAAGCTTGTTGAAGAAGCGGTAGACGCAACAACCATTGAGACAGAGGCCTTGATGCGCAATGTTTGCGAACAAGGAGAGAAAATCCTGGACTTACGAGGTGAACTGAATAATGACGTTAGCGCTATCCTTCACAGTATCGATAATCCCGTTCGTCTAGCCGACCTGGTGGCTTCAAACTTGAGATTAAAGACCAAGGACGCCCAAGCCCTTTTAGAGATTAATGATCCTGTTCAAAAGTTACACAGAGTCAACGAGATGTTGAGCAAAGAACTGGAAGTCTCTACAATACAGGCGAAGATTCAATCCTATGCCAAGGAAGAAATTTCAAAGACCCAGAGAGAATACTTTCTTAGAGAAGAAATGCGAGCCATTAATAGAGAACTGGGCGATGAGGATGAAAAGGCGCAAGAGATCTCGGAATACAAGAAAAAGATAAAGACGGCGAAAATGCCGAAACAGGCGAACAAGGAGGCCAACAAGCAGCTTAAGCGTCTTGACCAGATGCACCCGGATGCTGCGGAAGCCTCAATAGTTCGCACTTATCTCGACTGGTTGGTAAGCCTTCCATGGAAAAAGGCCAGCAAAGACATGTTGGATATTGGAAAGGCTCAAGGGGTTCTTGATGAAGATCACTACGATCTCGCGAAGATAAAAGATCGTATCCTTGAATATCTGAGTGTTCGAAAGCTTAACAAAGACCTAAAAGGGCCGATATTGTGTTTTGTTGGTCCCCCCGGTGTGGGGAAGACCTCCTTGGGAAGATCGATTGCGAGGGCTATGAACCGTGAGTTCGTGCGTATCTCTTTGGGCGGTGTGCGCGATGAGGCGGAAATTCGAGGGCATCGGCGTACTTATATTGGCGCAATGCCGGGCCGGATATTACAGGGCTTGAAACAGTGCGGGACTAATAATCCGGTATTTATGATGGATGAGGTAGACAAGATAGGCAACGATTTTCGGGGAGATCCCGCTGCCGCCCTATTAGAAGTCCTTGATCCGGAGCAAAACAGCGGTTTTAGTGACCACTATCTTAATCTTCCTTTCGATTTATCTCGGGTGCTTTTCATAACAACGGCCAATATCGCCGACCCCATTCCTTCGGCCTTAAGGGATCGTATGGAGGTTTTAGAACTTGCGGGGTATACAGAAGATGAAAAACTCGTGATAGCAAAACAGTTCTTGATCCCTCGCCAGATAAGGGAAAACGGAATTACGTCAAAAGATATAAATTTAGGCACCAAGGTACTGCGAGAGATTATAGTGAAGTATACACTTGAACCAGGCTTACGGAACCTGGAACGTGAGATTGCCGGTATCTGTCGGAAAATAGCCCGCAAGGTGGCAGAGGATGAAAAGGGTCCTTTTAAAGTGACCCGCGCCAATCTCCACAAGTACCTGGGTGTCCCAAAATATCTGCCGGAGCTTGAACAGGACTACCATGAGGTAGGAGTAGCCACAGGACTTGCCTGTACCCAGGCAGGCGGAGAAATCTTATATGTAGAGGTTTCTGTAATGAAGGGCAAGGGGGAGTTAATACTTACCGGGCAACTAGGAGAAGTGATGCAGGAATCAGCAAGGGCGGCCCTCAGTTATGCGAGAGCCCATGCAAAGGAGCTTGGAATTAGACCCAATTTCTATCAGGATTCCGATATACACATTCATGTTCCCGCAGGGGCCATACCCAAGGACGGACCTTCGGCCGGGGTTACTATGGCTACTGCGCTTGTTTCGGCTTTAAGTGGAAGGCCCGTGAGCAGGGATGTTGCCATGACAGGCGAAATAAGCCTTAGGGGACGATTGTTGCCCATCGGGGGGCTAAAAGACAAGGCATTGGCTGCACTCAGGGCAAAGGTTCAAAAAGTCATTATTCCTGAAAAGAACCGGAAAGACTTGGTAGAAGTTCCCGCAAATGTCAGGCGTAAACTCACTTTTGTTTCCGCAAATTATGTAGAAGAGGTCTTGGAACACGCGTTACATCCAAAACCGAGGAACTGAAAATAAATAAGTCGTTGAGTTTCACGCCCAGATTTAGGTTAGATTTGGTTGATCTGATTGAACAAAACCGCAGACATAGCAAGCTAAGTTGAGGATTTTGTGATTGAAGATCAGCCAAAGATGGCCTGAAGATGGGATGTGAAAACTATGAGTTATTTGTTTTCGGTTCCTTAGCAGGCAAAAGAAGCATTAATGAAAATTCTGGCTGTTGATACATCTACACAGAGCGGGGGAGTTGCTCTTTTGGACGGACAGGATCTCATTGCCGGCCTTTATATGACCAGCACGAAGACACACGCGAAACGTCTTATGTCGGATGTCGATACGATGCTACGAATGGCAAATATGGGTCTCAATGAGTGTGATGGGTTTGTCGTTACTACCGGTCCCGGAAGTTTCACGGGGTTGCGCATTGGAATTAGTACGGTGAAGGGATTTGCGTTTGCAACGGGAAAACCCGTGGCCGGTGTTTCTACCTTGAATGTCCTCGCGTGTCAATTTCCTTGGTTTTCGGAACTGGTTTGTCCTATGTTAGATGCCCGCAAAGGCGAGATTTATACTGCTCTCTATAAGTATAGAAGCCAAGATAATTGGGAACAGGTTAGCCCGGAGTGCGCTGTAGATCCCAAAGAATGGCTTGTGCAGATCAAGGCGCCATGCCTTTTTGTTGGCAATGGCGCTGTTTTGTACAGGGACCTTATTAAACAAGAGCTTGGTGATCAAGCCCGATTTGCCCCCCCCTATCTTAACATACCTCAAGCCGCGGTGGCGGCCTGGATAGGTATGAGACAAATCGCAAAAGGCGGGGCTGTTGATGTCGCATCCCTCGTCCCTAATTATATCCGCCAATCTGATGCAGAGATAAAGCGCAACGCTGCAGATGGACTTTTTACAAAGTCGTCAAAGCTTGAGAACAGAGTTCGTTGACAATTAACCGAAAAGGGATATAATTACTCTAAACATGAAAGCTTTGCCAGGTTCTTCAGTGCCAACCCAAAGAGGCCTTCCCATAGCCAAAGAGGGTTTTCCCTTCATAGCGGTATCGGGTTTTGTGGCGGTATATTGCCTTGCTTTGGGGTTTGGAGCTGCAGCCCTGTTTTTTTTGGCCGTAACTTGTTTTATAGTCTTTTTTTTCCGGGATCCCGAGCGGGCAATTCCCGATGCAGAGGGTGTGGTCGTTTCACCTGCTGACGGCAGGGTTTTAGGAGTAGAGTTCGTTGATGAGGGAGAGTTTGTTTCAGGCCAGATGCTCAAGATTAGTATCTTTATGTCCGTATTTAACGTTCATGTTAATCGCATCCCAGCCGATGGCGTGGTAACCAACATTTCCTATTATTCTGGCAAGTTTTTTTCAGCTAATCTGGACAAGGCCTCAAAAAACAATGAACGCAATGCGGTTAACCTGGATGTTGATAACGGGCAAAAGATTGTAGTTGTGCAGGTTGCAGGTTTGATTGCCAGACGTATCGTTTGCAAGGTGCGAAAAGGAGAGCGCCTGAGACGAGGGGAGCGTTTTGGCTTGATCCGTTTTGGCTCGCGACTTGATGTCTATCTTCCACCGGACATGAAATCTGAAGTGTCACCTGGTGATAATGTGCTGGCGGGCACCTCTGTTTTGGGGTATTTGACATGAGCAGAAAAAAGCGAACAAAGCGCAGTTCACAGCGTGGGATATATATCCTGCCGAACTTGTTTACGTCAGCAAACCTATTTTGCGGGTTTTATGCCATAATAGCTGCTATACAAGGTTCCTTTGTTGAAAGTGCCATTGCTATTATGGTAGCCGCGCTCTTCGATGGTCTTGACGGCAAAATTGCCCGGGTGACTCGCACAGTAAGCCAATTCGGGCTGGAATATGACTCTTTGAGTGACGCCATCTCTTTCGGGGTAGCGCCTGGTATTTTGGTATACCTTTGGGCACTACAACCTTTCGGCAGGGTGGGGTGGCTAGGAGCCTTTGTTTTTGTTGCCTGCGGGACTTTGCGTCTGGCTCGCTTTAATACACTAGCGGGACGGGTTAGTGGTGAATACTTTGTGGGCTTGCCAATTCCGACCGCAGCATTCATGGTGGCCGCCACAGTCCTTCTGCTGGACCGGATAGGGGGGGCGGGAGCCTCGAAGCATGTGACTATTCCGATAATGATATATGTGTTGTCGTTCTTAATGGTCAGCACTATCAAATATCACAGCTTTAAGAAGGCCTCGCTCTTTAAGCAAATGAAATTTAATATGCTTGTGCTGGTAGTGCTTGTTTGCATTGTAATTGCTGCAGAGCCCAGTATCAGTTTCTTTCTCATGGCGTTCGTTTATATACTTTCAGGCCCATTTACTGCTCTATGGTTTCGAAGAAAGAAAAATGCGGAGGAGCACGTCTCTGACCAACCGGAAAATACTCCATCCGAGGAATCTCTTTAAGAATGGCTCAGACGATTGCAGAGAAAATACTGGCTGCCCATGCCGGTCGGGACAGTGTGGTTGCCGGCGAATTGCTTAACGTGAGCATCGACCTGGCCCTGGCAAATGACATCACCGCCCCGATTGCCATAGAGCTCTTTGACAAATCCGGCGTAAAAGCTGTCTTTGATCGAGGGAAAATAGCCCTAGTTCCGGACCACTTTGTGCCAAACAAAGACATTAGTTCCGCAAAACAGGTCCAGATTATGCGGGGTTTTGCAAAGAAACACCGTATCGAGCACTTCTTTGAATTGGGTGAGATGGGTATTGAGCATGTGCTCCTGCCGGAACAAGGGTTGGTCTTGCCGGGAGATGTAATAATTGGGGCGGATAGCCATACATGTACGTACGGCGCCCTGGGGGCCTTTTCCACCGGGGTTGGCAGCACGGACATTGCCGCTGCTATGATTACCGGCCAAGTCTGGTTTAAAGTCCCGGAATCGATCAAGTTCACTTACACGGGTAAACCGGGCAAATGGGTTACGGGAAAGGACTTAATCCTTTTTACCATTGGTGATATTGGGGTGGACGGCGCCACGTACAAGGTAATGGAGTTTACCGGGGAGGTCATAGAGTCCTTACCTATGTCGGATCGCATGACTATGGCCAATATGGCCATAGAAGCCGGCGCCAAAACCGGAATCATAGCCCCTGATGACATAACACGTGACTACGTTAACGGGCGAGCGAAGAGACCTTTTAAATGTTATCAGAGTGACGCGGATGCCGCTTATGCCGAGGAGAGGTCATACGATGTCTCAGCCATTGAACCCCAAGTAGCTTTTCCCCACTTGCCCGGGAACACTCGTCCGGTATCGGATGTGGGTTCGGTTCCCATCGACCAGGCGGTGATTGGCTCGTGTACGAACGGCCGAATTGAGGATCTGCGTTTGGCGGCGAGCATCTTAAAAGGGCACAAGGTTGACAAAGGCGTTCGACTCATTATAATACCTGGCTCCCCGACTATTTACCGACAGGCGATGTCAGAAGGTCTTCTTGAGATTTTCCTTGGGGCCAAAGGTGTTATAAGCCCGCCAACATGTGGCCCTTGCTTGGGAGGATTTATGGGTATTTTAGGGCCGGGCGAGCGAGCTATTGCTACCACAAATCGAAATTTTGTTGGGCGCATGGGCCATGCCACAAGCGAGGTCTACCTGGCCGGCCCCGCGGTAGCCGCCGCATCTGCTGTCTTGGGCCGTATTGGGGGCCCCGATGAACTGTAGGCGGAGGTGTTTCTCGCAAAGCCTCTTCGGGCAAGAGAGTTAAGCGCAATGGGCTTATATCCCCAGGGAACCAACCATGAAAATTGAAGGGACTGTTTGGAAATTTGGTGACAATATAGATACGGATGTGATCATTCCAGCCCCGTACCTTGTTACTACAGACCCCGAGGAGCTTGGTAAGCATTGTATGGAAGGTATTGACGCATCTTTGTCCGCGAAGATCCAAGCAGGGGATATCATCGTGGCGGGGCAAAATTTTGGCTGCGGGTCTTCGCGGGAACATGCGCCGATGGCGATTAAGGGTGCTGGTATTTCGTGCGTTGTGGCAGAAAGCTTTGCGCGTATCTTCTTTCGAAATGCCTTCAATATGGGACTTGCGATTTTTGAGGCCACCGGTGTATCGGTCGGAGTTAATGGCGGCGACCGGATGTCCGTGCACCAAGAGACGGGCAAGATAACAGATCATACAAACGGAAAGATTTTTTCCGCCAACCCTATCCCGGCTTTTATGAAGGAGCTTATAGCGGCAGGCGGCCTGATGCCTTACATATTGAAACAACAGCGTGCCGGCTAGGAGGCTATCCGAGAATGGCTATTTTTCCCAATCTCTGCGTCAGGCTCAAATTTTAATCCCCGAAATATATCAATATATTCTTGCGGTTAAAGTTTTCGCCTTCCTTGACCTTGGAAAAAATATCTCATTTTCATACAGCCTCCCGAGCCGTACGTTTCTAAATGTGTGATTGCCAAAATTTAATATCATGGACAGGACTTATAACATAGCAGTTATACCGGGTGACGGTACGGGACCGGAAGTTATCGCGGAGGGATTGAAAGTCCTTCAAGCGGTTTCATGCACGCACGGGTTTCGGCTGAACCTTCAGCGCTTTGATCTTGGTGCAAAGCGCTACAAAAAGACAGGCGAAACAGTTTCCCACGAGACTATTGAGTCAATAAGGACAAATGATGCTATTTATCTTGGTGCCATCGGAGATCCTGAAGTGCCACCGGGCATACTGGAAAAAGGGGTTCTGTTACGGCTTCGTTTTGAGTTGGATCAATATATTAATCTCCGGCCAATAAAGCTATATCCCGGAGTAGATATTCCCATCAAGAACAAGGGGTGCGAAGATATTGATTTTGTCGTGGTACGTGAAAATACGGAAGGGCTCTACGCAGGTGCCGGCGGTATTATTCGGCGAGGCACTCCCCATGAAGTGGCCGTTCAGGAATCTATCAGCACTCGCATGGGGGTGGAACGTTGCATCAAGTACGCCTTTGAGATTTGCAAGCAGCGCGACAGAGCCAAAAAGCTCACGTTGTGTGGCAAAACCAATGTCTTGACCTATACATTTGATTTATGGGAGCGTACCTTAAAAGAAGTATCAAAGTCTTATCCGGACATTCAAACCGACTATATGCATGTAGATGCCTTATGCATGTGGATGATCAAAAACCCCGAGTGGTTTGACGTGATAGTGACCGAAAACATGTTCGGAGATATTATCACGGATTTGGGTGCGGTCTTACAGGGTGGGATAGGTATGGCAGCAGGGGGTAACCTTAATCCGCAGGGTGTTTCCATGTTTGAGCCTATTGGGGGATCAGCCCCCAAATATACGGGGAAAAACGTTATTAACCCCATCGGGGCAATTTTGGCCGCACAGCTTATGTTAGAGACCCTTGGAGAATCTTCTGCAGCCCAGATGATTGAGCAAGGCGTGGTAAAGGTGCTCGAACATGACATGCAGGGCACAGGCGCCGGAACGATGGGGGTTTCCACATCACAGGTTGGAGATTTGATTGTAGAATTCATAGAACAAGCGTCTAAGTAAGGAGGTTTCGTAAAAAAAGTCTGATTTTGCTCTTCCCGTGCACGATTCCGGGATTCAGAAAACACCCGGCTAAATGTCAAACACGTAGTGTGGTGTTTTCAAGCCGACAGGCGCAACCTTTGCGCTCAACTCGGGCTAAGGCCCTCAAACAGTTTGACATTTTTAACGCCATGTGATTTCTAAATCTCTTTCCAGAATCGCGCAATGTCATTCGCAAAACGACTTTTTAACGATTCCATCAAGTAAGGAGGCCGGGAAAAATGAGCAAATTATTTAACGTCGCTGTCGCAGGAGCTACCGGCGCTGTGGGAACTCAGATGTTAACCTGCCTTGAAGAAAGGGGTTTTCCTGTTAAGGGTTTGAAACCACTGGCAACGGCCAAATCGGCCGGCCGTAAACTCCGGTTCAAGGGAGGGGAAGTTGAAGTCGAGGAATTAACGGAATCCTCTTTTCAGGGGGTGGATATTGCCATTTTCTCTGCCGGCGGCGCTGCAAGTGAGCGGTTTGCGCCGATTGCTGCCAAGGATGGCTGTGTCGTGGTGGACAATTCCGCCGCATGGCGGATGGACCCTGACGTGCCTTTGGTGATACCTGAGGTAAATCCCCATGCCACTGCCGGGTATAGGAATAAGGGGATTGTTGCCAACCCAAATTGCTCTACAATCCAGATGATAGTGGCTTTGGCTCCAATTCACCGGAAAGTTGGGATCAAGCGGGTTGTTGTGTCTACCTATCAGGCTGTGTCTGGTACCGGGAAGAAGGCCATAGATGAACTCCACGAACAGACCAAGGCGATTCTTGACTCTGTTCAGCCGGAAGCCAAGGTTTATCCCCACACAATAGCCTTTAATTGCTTGCCTCATATTGATGTTTTCCTTGAGAATGGCTACACGAAAGAAGAGATGAAAATGGTTCATGAAACGCGAAAGATCCTGGAAGATGACTCTATCGGTGTTACCGCTACTACGGTTCGGGTGCCTGTCTTCTTCAGCCATTCGGAGTCAATCAATATAGAAACACACGAACCGATTACTGCCGATGGAGTGCGTGAGTTGTTGGTAAATGCTCCAGGTGTAACCGTCGTTGATAATCCATCAAAGAATATCTATCCTATGGCTATTGATGCGGCGGGAAAAGACGACACCTTGGTGGGCCGTATTAGGGGGGATGATTCGATTGCCAACGGTATCAATATGTGGGTTGTTTCTGATAACATTCGCAAGGGGGCGGCTACTAATGCGGTGCAAATAGCGGAAATCCTCGCAAGGGACTATCTTTAGGGAGTTTTACCGTTGGAACGTATACCAATTACACAAACCGGTTATGATAACCTCAAACGAGAAATAGAACGACTTAAATTCGTTGAAAGGCCAAAGACCATAAAGAGCATTGCGGAAGCACGAGCGCACGGTGATCTTTCAGAGAATGCAGAATATGATGCCGCCAAGGAACGACAGGGATTTGTTGAAGGGAGAATTCAAGAGCTTGGGTATAAGATTGCTTGTGCCGATGTGATCGATCCAAAGACCGTGAGTACGGATTTCGTGGTTTTTGGATGCACGGTGGTACTGGAAAACCTGGACACGGAAGCACAGGTGAAGTATCAGCTTGTCGGGGTAGACGAATCAGACGTAGCGCAGGGCCGTATTTCCGTATCCTCTCCTTTGGGCCGGGCCATGATCGGAAAGAAGGAAGGGGATGAAATCGTGGTTCAGGCTCCGGGCGGGAAACGCGAGTTTGAAATCATTGATATTTCGGCGTCATAGGGTGCGTGATAAGGGTGGGCAGATGAGATATTGTAGGTTTCTGATATGTTTTCTCGTGGTTTTCCTTCTTGTTTGCGGGTGTACAAGTCACAAGAGGCAGGTGGTTCCCTTTAAGATGCCGGCGGCTTTTCCCAATGCCACAAAGGTGGCAGGGGCAACAGTTGCCGCTAGGGCGTTTAGCGATACCCAAGAAGCGAAAAGGGCTTTTGGGTGGGATATTCGGGCCGCAGGGCTCTCGCCCGTGCAGGTCATCTTTGATAACCTGGGTGAGCATTCCGTTGAGATTGTACCGTCTCAGACCTTTCTGATTGACGTAGAAAACAATCTGTGGCCCATCCTCAACTCTTCTTTGGCCTACGATAGGGTAGCCGAGAAAACGGATATGACCAGCATTGCCAAATCGGCAGTCAAGCCCGGCATCTTGAGTGGCGTTGCGGGCGCCATTTTAGGGGCTGCCATAGGGATTGTCAGTGGTCAAAATGTGGGTGCAGCCGCGGGAAAGGGGGCAGTGTTAGGTACGGCTATTGGTGCAACGATAGGTGGGGCACAGGGTGCCTCATCAGGCGAGGCACGGGTTGCCATATCGGAAGACCTTGAGAAGAAGTCTTTGGAAAACAAGGCTATAGGTCCACATTCCATTGCGCACGGATTCATTTTCTTCCCCGGCGAGGCGAAGGGTGCGGTAGAATTGAGGCTGCAGCTACGCATTGTTGAGACAGGAGATCTTTATATGATTCGACTTGCGCTGTAAACTTGGATTGACAGGGCGAGTTAGAGTGCTTAGAATGTTTAGAGTTGTGGGCTGCGTTTCTGATCATAGCCTGTTTTTCTGGATTGATCTACACGCCAAAGGCCGGCCGCTCCGGCCCCAGATTTTTACTAAAGAAAAGACCTTTGCAAAAAGGGTTGCAAGGAGGGTTTTAAATGGCTCGAGTTACTGTAGAAGATAGTCTGAGGCGGGTTCCGAACCGGTACATGTTGGTCCACTATACTGCCAAGCGTGTGCGGCAGATGCGAGATGGGGCGCAATATTTGGTACATTCACCCAAGAATGAAGCTATTGTTATTGCACTGCGTGAGATTGCGGCAGGAAAAGTGCGTATTGAGGTGGAAGAAATCCCAGCCGAATCAGAAGCATAGAAAGGCGGAATGTCTCGATTCAGAGACAGGACTATAAGACGGGCCGTCGGTCAGGCTTTGCATCAATATAATATGATTGCAGATGGAGACACGATAGCCGTAGGACTGTCCGGGGGTAAAGACAGCCTAACCCTCATGTGGGCCCTTCATGAACGCCTGCGCCGCATCCCTATCCATTATTCCCTCTTTGGCATTTACATAGATCTCGGCTTCACAGAGAGTCCGTCGCAGCGTATTGAAAGGTATTGCGCGAAGATGGACTATTCCCTCCGTGTCGAACACACAGATTACGGAATTCAAGGTCATAGCGCTGAAAATCGAGAAAACCCGTGTTTTCTCTGTGCCCGCCTTCGAAGAAAGCGCCTTTTTGAGATTGCCGACGAGCTTGGCTGTAATAAATTGGCCCTGGGTCACAACATGGATGACATCATAGAGACGTTGTTCTTAAACATGTGTTATAGTGGGGAGATAAGCACGATGGTCCCATGCCAGCCTTTTTTTGGGGGAAAGCTTGTGGTGATCAGACCCCTGGCTTATGTGCACGAACAAGCCATCGCTCGATTTGCGCAAGATCACAACTTCCCGGATTGCCCCAATCCATGTCCTACGGCAAAGACCTCCAAACGCTCAGAGATAAAAGAGATGCTGAACAACTTGTATCAGAAGAACAAGAAGATAAAGGGAAACATCTTTCGCTCCATGAGTAATGTCAAGCATGATTACCTTCTAAAGCCACGATAGGAGTTGTAGACCCGCGGACCTTCGAGTTTTTCGTGGAAGGCTCCCGGCAGAAAAGGAAAACTGTGAATTACTGATTGAGAGACTTCCAAGGCCCTTGTTCTCTGTGCTTGCAGTATTCCTGGGGCTCACTACCTTTCTTAAAAACAGCAGTTACCATGTTGAGACAGTTCTTGGCAGCAAGCAGGCCGGACTCGACATCCATTTCCACTTCTACTACACCTTCAGGTAGGTCAAAATCTTGGTAGGGCCGACCCCGGAGGACTTGTTCCATAAAATTAATCCATATAGGCAAGGCAGCCCTCGCCCCGGTTTCTTTGCTGCCCAGGGAGCCGTGATGGTCTAGGCCCACCCAGACTCCAAGGGCAATAGTTGGAGAGAAACCGATAAAAAGTGCATCCTTGTAACTGTCGGTAGAGCCGGTCTTGCCGGCCAGTGGTCGACCAAGAGATCTGGCGGCCCTACCAGTTCCTTCCATCACTACCGCTTTTAACATATCTGTAACGACGGCAGCGGTTTCGGGGCTGATCACAGATCGGCTTTGAGGTCTTTGTCTCCAGACACTTCGGTTTTGTCGATCTAAAACTTCTATGATACCAAACGGTTTAGTCCATACCCCACCGTCCGGGAACACAGCATAGGCCGAGGTAAGCTCCAGAAGGGTAACTTCCGAGGTCCCAAGAACCAAAGAAAGGTTTGGTTCTTGGTGGGATTTAATTCCCATAGTGTGGGAAAAACGTATCGCATGGCTGGACCCCAGCTTGTTGAGCAGTTTAACGGCCGGAATATTCTTTGATAATGCCAGGGCCTTTCGAAGGGTGATCTCGCCCATGAATTTGCCCGAAAAATTCATGGGTGACCAGTCTTTGCCTTTGTGTGCTCCACGGTAGACGACCGGGGCATCCCAAAGGAGGTCACCCTGGGTGAATCCCTGTTTAATGGCCAGCGCATAAACCAACGGCTTAAAAGCGGAGCCGGGTTGTCTGCGTGCCATTGTAGCTCGGTTGAAAGGGCTTTGTTGAAAGTCCCGTCCCCCAACCATGGCGAGAATTGCACCACGCCTTACATCGAGACAGACCAAGGCTGCCTGGGGAGAATCATCTTGAGGTAAACCATTCCTTTTCGTCAGGTTCATACGGGTGGAAAGTTTCTTCAGTCCATATGCCACAGCATTCTTGGCAGCCTTCTGCATGGTGTAATCAAGCGTGGTATATACGTTGAGACCCCTCCGATAAAGTGCGGCCCCACCCAATTCCTTTTCCAGAAAATTAGTTGCCCATGCCACAAAATAAGGCGCCTTAGGTGATGTTGCGTCCTGTCGAACCAGATCAATGGGTGAGGCCTTAGCTATTTCTAGTTTCTCATAACTAATGAGATTTCTTTGTGCCATCTGGCGCAGGACAATGTTTCTCCGTTTTTCAGCAAGGGATTTGTTGACAAGCGGTGAGTAACGGGAAGGTAACTTAGGCATTCCGGCGACTAGTGCGCACTCAGAAAGGGTTAGGTTGTGTACGGATTTTCCAAAAAACATCTGTGCCGCAGCTCCGACACCATAGGCCCCGCTTCCAAAATAGACCTGGTTAAGATAGAATTCCAGAATCTCATCCTTTGTGTAGCGGCGCTCTATCTGAAAGGCCAGAAACGCCTCTTTTAACTTGCGCATTATGGCCTTTCGGGGGGTAAGAAAAAGGATTTTTGCAAGTTGTTGGGTAATAGTACTGGCCCCTTGTGCATACTCTCCGGCCATGATATTTCTTATAGTAGCCCGCAAGATTCCTTGTATGTCTACACCTGGATGGTCATAGAACTTGGCGTCTTCCGTAGCGATAATGGCATTTTTCAGATGAGAAGGCATTTCAGCCAGCGGTACAGGTTGACGCCTTTCAGTGAAAAGCTCGGCCAGCAGTTCCTTGTCTGCCGAGTAGATGCGAGTGATCGCGGCGGGTTTAAACTTTTCCAGTCCCTCGATTTGGGGCAACTCATGGGTGAGGGCGAAAAAAAAACCGACTAAAGCTCCCGCAAAGACTGCTGTTACCAACCCGAGGCTAATATAGATAATGTGTCGTCGCGAAATAGACATAGGGTATTTATTCCGGTAGGCGTCCACAAGGTTAGGGTCCACAGCACATGACGTAGAAAAAGGTGAGTATTAGAGTAAGTTGCTAGTTAAAGTCTTGCACATCTTCGGTCCAAGGACAATAATATTTCATTTTCTCTAAAAACAAGTTCCTTGACAACGAAATGTCCTGTTGTTATTTTACGAGCATTCTGCAAGAGTATGCCACTTTATCGATCTTAATCCTCGATTCATCGGGTGCACATTTGGGAGGCCAATGAACCTAAGAATGCCGAACCAAGTCTTAACAGGACGCTGTCTTTTCTGTTAAGACTGCAAAATATTACCCCGATAAGTCTGGACAAGGGCGGCCCGCGACTTTTCTTCCTGGAACTATTTCGACCTGCTCTTAGTTAGCTCAGCGCCCACATTCCATGACGACTCCGACTTGAGCTATACTTCGTCGTTGCCGCACTTCCTGTCCGACAATCGGTTTGACTCCGCCTGCAGCGGAATGAGGGCTACGCTTAAAAGCCTGGCCCAAGCTTTGATTTAGGGTTTGTTCCAAGGTGCCATTCACCTCACGCAGAGACGTTTTCCATAAGGAGACCTTTGCATAACCTCGTTTCGCTTTTTTCTATGAGGTTATGCAAAGGTCTCTCATAAGGTGGATAAGCCTTACCGGCAGGCCGCTCAAAGCCGTTGGATCCGAGTATGTAAAAACACAGTCAGCAGGTTGAAATGAAAGCCCTTATTTTAGATGATGACATGGCCCTGTGTAAGATTATTGCTTCGGTTCTGGATGAACCGAACATAGTCTACGACATCTTTCAGGATCCGCTGAAAGCCATTGCAGCTATGGATGTGGGCGAATATGATTTTGCTTTTGTTGATATCGGGTTGCCAAATATGGATGGGCTTGAGTTTTCGAAACGGTTTAAGGAAAAATGCCCGCACTCAGACATTGTGTTTGTCACTGGCTACGGGGATTATGACAAGGCCATCCAGGCTATAAAAATCGGCGCCTACGATTTCTTGAGAAAGCCGTTTCAACGGGTCGAGCTCAGCGCGTGTGTGGCTCGTCTCATAGAAAAAAGAAATCTCTATGAGGAAAAAAAGCGAAAAGAAATCCTTGAGTTCGCAAACAGGATGTCTCTTGAACTGATGCACGAATTGAGAAACCCTCTTACAGCCATCGGGGGATTTTCAAAACGCTTGTCCACCCCGAACTGCAAGCAAGTCAAGATGCAACAATATGCAAGAATTGTCTTTGAAGAATCTGTAAGGCTTGAGGAAGTAGTGAAAAGAATATTATCCCATTTGAAAACCATTGGGAAGCCGAATATGCGTGAGGAGAATGCCGAGCAGCGAGTGCAATCACCCGAGAACAAAGATGTCGTCACAGCAGTTTGTGAAGTCGCACGAACGATGGCGAATGTTCCAATAAAAGAATCTGACAACCAAAACGAGAGAGGGAGGGAGAATATGAGAAAAGCACAGAAAGAAAAAATTACTACTAAAGGAAAGAAAACTGTCGCAAGAAAAGCGACCGCCAAGAAACCGCCATCAAAAGAAGTAACTGCCATGAGTGAGATTGAAAAAGAATATCTCAAAGGTGAGGAGTTTTGTAAAGTGACATTTAAGTTGCCAAGCCTTTCTGCCATTGATGCAAAGAACGTATGCATTGTGGGTGATTTCAATAATTGGAATATTCACAGTGATCCTATGGAAAAGACGAGAACTGGAGACTACATCATCACACTAGACCTAAAGCCGGGAAACGAATACCAGTTTCGTTATCTTATTGACGAATCTGCATGGGAAAATGACTGGAACGCTGACAAATACGTAAAAAGTCCATATGGAGACAGTGATAACTCAGTTGTTGTCCTCTAAGGCATTGTTTTAGTTGCAGACTGAGATCTTTAAGGCCCCTTGTTGGTTTCCAGGTGGGGCTTGGCATGTTATCCGGATCGAAAACCGGTAATCCCCGTCTTATACGGATCCGTCTAATCATTGCTAGATGAGAGGAACACTGAAGATGGATTGGACAAAAAACTCTTTTGAGATTTTAAACGCTCTTGCCAAGCCGATTCTGGTTATTGATCGCAACTATCATATTGTGGCTGCAAACAATGCTGCCTGCGGGTCATTCTGTTTATCCTCTGACAACATTATTGGCCAAAAGTGCTTCAAGATAACTCATAAAATTGATAGACCATGCTGGCAGGAAGAAACCAATTGTCCCATAAAAGTTGCCTTTGAACTCAAGGAGAAAACGAGAGTTGTTCATGAACACAGTTATGCGAATAAGGTTATATTTGAGGAAATCACAGCTTCTCCGATTTTCAATGATCAAGGGGAGGTCAACTTTGTAGTCGAGGAGTTAAACGACATAACAGAGCTGGTACAATCAAAAGAAATAACCGAACATTTGAAGAAAGAGATAAAAACTCTGCGAGGTATTATTCCGATTTGTTCGTCATGTAAAAACGTTCGTGATGACACAGGGTATTGGCAGCAGGTGGAAGCTTATATCCGTGATCGATCAGAAGCAGATTTTTCTCACGGTATCTGTCCTGAATGCATGGAGAAGCTTTATCCGGAATTTGTAAAAAAAAGTAGAAGTTAAATGTCACACTTCGCCACTTAAATATTTCTGACGATCTTCTTCGCTGAACTTTTCAATTGCGTACCTGAGCATTGTTCTTGGCATTTTTTGATAATGAGCTTTTAAAAATGCGACTTCTTTAGCTAGTGTCCATCCACGAATAGCTTATCAAATAATGGGCACTGACGTAAGTTTCCAATTCAGAAATGAGCAATTTTCCACAAGGTCAAGGAAAACAAGGGGTTGCGCGGAGGCGTACCGTGGTACGCCGCACAAGCAACCGTGCCGTTTGACGCTGAGATTGTGGAAAA
>MAVP01000039.1 GCA_001751075.1 Desulfobacterales bacterium S7086C20
CTGGCACTTCGCCGACGACTATAGTAAAGCACACGTCACCCAAACACCTTCGGACTGGTTTTTGGTAGGGACAGAGGGAAGACTGGGAAACAAAAATGTTAGGGACACGCCAATTCTAAAGATCAAACGACACTTTTAAGCAGGCTGAGAGATGCCTCAAGTTCCAGAGCGTCTTGTTTGGTGGCGTTTTTCTCGGCATGGACGATGTTGTTCCTGATTTTCCATGCCTTGCTTACGGAAATGTACGATTCATCCGGAAGACCTTTGTCCCCTATGATCCATTGCATTTTTTCGTAGAATGTGTGGCATTCCGCTTCAGGGCCGGTGAAGAGTTTCTTCATCACGGCCTCCAGTTCCCGACAAATGAGAATGGCGTTCGTATTGCAATATTTTTCCGTGATCTTGTGCTCCGCCTCGATTCTTTCTACCCAGTTTTTGCCGGAATAAGCGCTTTTAAACAGTTTGTCAAACCCGTCCGAATCCGAAAGCCCTTTCTTTATTTTATCGACCTTTTTTTTGATGCGGGCCTCTTCGTCTTTCAGCATTTCTTCGAAAAGGGCTTCAACCTCCAGCTTTTCCTTCTTTTCTTTCCCTACACGCTCCTTGAAATCATCGGCCTTGACAAAGACTCGTACGATGTCATCTTCGCCATAACTCAGTTTGTCGAGAAAGCCGACAATTTGGCCGGCCTTACCTCCAAGAAAGGCATCATGAAAGTCATGCACTTTTTCGAAAAAACGGCTCGTTATTATGGCGATGGCCAGTTCAGGGAAACTGTCAATCACGTCGTATACCGCCAAAAAGCCTTCGGCGCCAGGGTGTTCCACTTCCAGAAGTGAGATGTCCTGAAAGAGAAAATCACACGACGTGGAGAGCCTGGAATACATCTGGCTGAGGCTTTCAGCACCATGAACTTCGTATTCAGGCATCTCTTGGGAGATCATGTTTCGGAGTTTTTTCCGATCCCGTTCAGAATTGTCGGCAATGAGTACCCTCATATCTCATGCTCCTTTTCACACATCCGGATGCGCTTTTCCGGGGTGGTGCCAAACAACGTATTCCAGGCATTTATAACAGATTTGAAGCAAAAAACAATCAATGTCCTCCCCCACCAGTGGTTCCTTTCCGTGTCATGAAGGGACAGGTTCCAGCGAAACCATCAAAAAGGGGTGGATTTGCCGGAGTGTTGTTGTTATAATATCGGTAACTTGACCAAGGCACTTTAGGGATAAACCGGGGCCCTGGTGATGCCGGGGCGTATTGGGAGGGCCTCTTTCGAAGGGAGTCTCTCCATTCAGGGTGTAAATCAGGTCAGGGTGTAAAGAGGTGGACAATCGGGGTAATGAAAAAGACCGAGTTCGACGTTGACGCATTAGTACGAAGAATCGAAAAGATTCCTACCCTTCCTGTCATTTCCCAGAAGATTATGGAGATAACGGGCGACGAAAATGCTTCATACAAGAAGCTTGTGCGCATTGTGGAAATGGATCAGTCTCTGGCCTTGAAGGTTTTAAAGATGGCGAATTCAGCCTTTTACGGTTTGTTGAGCAAGGTGAGTTCTCTTGAACACGCTCTCGTGGTTCTTGGCATGAGTCAGGTGAAATCCATTGTTTTGGGGTCTTCCGTTCACAGCTTTTTTTCTCACGGTGAAAGCACCACCTTTGACCGGACACGGTTTTGGAAGCACGCTATCATATGCAGCCAGGTTGCCGCGTTGTTGGGAAAGCATTTCAAAGTCGGGAAAGACGACTCCCTGTTCCTGGCCGGGCTGATCCACGATGTGGGCAAGGTCGTCCTTGATCAGTATTTTCATGAGGAATTCCTCCAGATCGTCGAACATGTCTCTTCCGAGAAAACGACCTTCAGTGAGGCAGAGATTAAGATCCTGGGGACAACACACTACCAGGTTGCAGCAAAGCTGTTAAAGCAGTGGAAATTTCCCGACATGGTCATCATGCAGGTCCTGTATCATCACGCGCCGTGGTATGACATTCACTATTTGACCAACTCCAATATCATATATCTTGCCAACCTATTCACAAAATTGGCGGGCTATCCGTGTCATCCGGATGAGAAGGAGATAGATCTTAAGGAGCTTTCCGATTCTCCAGAGATCGGCTTTGTCAGAAAAAGCGGTTTCTCTCTGGATCATGACACCATGGAAAGACTGAATTCCCAGATTCGGGAGAAAGTGTTAGAGGAGGCCGACAATGTAATGAGCCTCTTTGGACCGTGACGGGGTGTCTTTCCCGTTGGAAAAACCGATTCGCATCTCCTTCGTTGTCGATGGTTCGCGGTAAATGACTACAGCTTCACCCTCAACGCCTTGAAATTCTGGCACTGCGTCAACAACTAGCCATGGTAAAGCACACGTCACCCAAACGGCTTCGGACTAGGTTTTTGGTAGGGACAAGAGTTGTTCGGCAAGAGTGCAAATAATTTAGCTCCCTTTTTTAATCAATTCTTAAAAATTAACATTAATTATTAGCAAATTAACATTAATTGTTGACAGCTAATGTTAAATAGTGTACGGCGTATTCGGATATGTTTCTGGAGGACAATCCGAGCCGTTTTTTACAACATTCTCAACTGTTCTCTACTTAATGTTGTCTCCGACTCGCATTGTTGGAGTAGAACCCCAAGAACTTCCCTCTCTAGCAAGGATGTCTTGAAGGCGTGGGTCTTTATCTTTGCATGTGTGTTCCTGGTCTTGTTGGGGTTCCCCAGGCCGAGGTGTAGGAGTAGTGTCTAAGATACCTCTCCAGGTATCCTCCGACATACTCACCATGTTACTTGTGGGCTTCAGTCTAATCCATATCTCAAGCTGTGTGAGGAAGCTAAAAGACACTGTGGATTCATGGCATAATGCGATATTGAAGTTTCAGGACTCGTTTAATCCCCTTCATTTGCACTGCCGCCTGGTGGAGAACGGATTGAACAAGAAGGTATCTATCTCAACTTGTGCGTTATATGAGGTTCTCATATACAGTTGGGTCTGCTGGATTGCCACCAAGTTAGATGGTCTGTTGAGACGGTGTCACGAGTAATTCATGTCCAAACTGCCACGATCTGCACTTTCGATTTTAAAATGGCGATTGTCGATTCCTGCAATTGAACCATTTGAAACCCACAAATCTTGACGGTTTCGTAAAAAGTCCGATATCTGCGTTACGCTTCATCCCTCGTCACTGCGGCGTACCATAAGTACGCCTCATTCCTCTGGATTTGCAAGCCTTGATCTCGAATTTTTTACGAAACTGTCTGAAACTTGACTTTTTACGAACGCATCAAATCTTTGTGATATTCAAAACCGTGCTTGGGGCTAGCCATTTCCTCTCCTCTCTAAAGCCCTTGGTGTGTTGGATTGCACCAGGGTTTTCTTGTTTGTTAGCACAGCGCAAAGACAACGCCGGGCGACTCACACCCTGTTAGAGGACCTGTCTCTCTCCTTGGGGGTTTCTTATGTCGGATGGGAGGTGCCATCTTGGACCAAATTTTTTGTGTCGACGTTAGATCGCTGTCAGAATCTCTACATTTTGTAAAAACAAAGAGTTATGTGCCCATCCCTTATCTTCGGCCCAATATTTGAGGAAATGGGAGAAAATGGGAGAAAAAAGGAGGTGTTTCAGATCACATGAGTCTTGGCTGTGTGAAATAAAATGTACAAGGGTGCTAAAACACTATGATATGGGGAGTACTCACTTAGGACTTGAAGTAAAGAGCTTTTAGAACATTTCCTGTCAAAAAAGACCGCAAAATTAGAGGCTTATGAAATGTTGAAAACTATTTCACAAACCAAGTAAAACTCGTTTCCTTCAGACTTGACAATGGATTTGCTATCGTTTGTAAGTATAGTTGCATAAAAACATTTGGAGCCCAAAATGAATTAGGAGAATGGTGCCCGATGCCGAACATCCTGATTGTAGATGACCAACCTTGCGTTCTAGAACTCATTTCGCAAGAGCTTATGAACGACGGCCACCAGGTTGACGGTTTTACTGCTGCTGAATCGGTCATGCGACACCTGAGATCTTCACGACCGGATTTGGTGCTTCTCGAACCGTTTCTGCACGGACACGACGGATGGGAATTATTGCGTCATATCAAGAAGCAAGCCCCCGATCTGCCAGTCCTCATTGTGACCGCACGGAAGAGCTTTCTGGATGACCCCCGTGCATATCTAGCTGACGGCTGCTTTACAAAGAGTTTTGACTTCTCGAAGCTCAAACAAAAGGTGGCCGCTTTACTCAGCCGCAAGCAAATTCCTCAAGGAACGCCAAAGGCAAGGTCGCATGCGCCCGAAGTCGCCCTGGCCGATGGCTTTTGACCAAAATTGTGCGTATAACCACACTGGAGAAAGGAAGGCGAAATGAAATTTGGCGAAATTCGCGCCGCGGCAAAAGACATGGGTGTTAACACGTATGGGATGAGCAAAACAAATGTCATCCAGGCCATTCAAAGGGAAGAAAACAATTTCGACTGCTACAGCACTGACCGGGTGGACATTTGTGAAGAGCTGTCATGCTTATGGAGACCTGACTGCGTGAACCAGAATAATCATAGAAAAACTAACTGAAGAACTCTCTTTCCACCTGAGGCCCAGAAGCCCTGACCGGCCTGCTTCCCACTCGCCAAGCACTGCCGTGCGTGAGAATCCACGCAGTGTGGCGTTGCCAAGGGAAGCTATTCATCTACACTGCTGATTTCAAAATGGGACTGGCGAAGGCTCCATATATCGCATTAAGAATGCATTGCGTGGGGCCTTTTTTTGCGTTCAAGGTCGATGAAAGGGAGTTACATTGGCCAGACGAGAAAATTAATGGGAACAAAGGGTTAGATATGAATGCTGGTCCTTAGCCCGTGCCCGCCCAGAAATACTCCACAAATCGACGGGCGCTGGCGTAAGTTTCCAATTCAGATTGGAAAGGTTCAATTTGGAACTCGAACAAAAGGTTCAAGAAAGGATCAAGGAGTTGAAACAGAAAAACAAACAATTAGTAGAAGCTGAAAGGCTTGCTGCAATTGGCAAAATCACAAACAGGGTAGCCCATGAACTCAGGAATCCACTAACAGTAGTTGGTGGATTTGCTCGGAGAATCAGCCAAAAGACGCCTGCTGACGATCCGAACAAAAAATATCTTCAGATAATACTTGATGAGGTGATTGCCATGGAAAGCAAAGTATCAGAAATTACACGAATCCAGTCACAGTGAGAAGATATTGCGCGTGGGGCGTAAAGATGGGTGCCACAACGAGGATTTGGATTTTGTTCTGTTTTCCAGCCTCGTTAGTGTCTAGCACAAAAGACCTCTCCAAAAAACAAAGAAAATAGAAGAAAATAGAAGATCTCCTAGGTAGAACAGACTGTTTATAACTATTTGATAAGTTCAATATCTCCTTGAGATCCTTGACAAAAATTAGGAGGTTAAAGAATTGCTTATTTGTAAACATTTGCTGTGTGGCGATGTTATTTGCTCTTTGATATTAGGGCATTACAACTTGTGGAGAACTTTTTCACAAGAACACCATAATCCCACCTTATCGTTCTTGACACACGCTGACAGAGTCTTTACTAGTACACTGTGCAGAGGCGTTTCTACTCCGAAATCAAACCAAAGCTGAGGTATGGTTAGACTATTCTGCCCATATCAGATAGCTGCGCTCAGGACGAACCTACCGATACAGATATCTGCTGGACGGCCAGCGCCGAGAAAGCGACTGGGCTGCCGGCAGGTAGGTTCCTGACTGTTTGGATGAGACACCGACCTCGGCCTCGGATGCCTGTGATCTGTTCGCAAAGTCCTTTCGGCTCTGGGGGCCCCACCATTATGTCCTCCAGAAATAAAGGCACGCTTGTTCTGTAAGTGTTATCCCCCAGAGCCGATTGATATGAGATCGGAATAGCTGGGCCCGCCTACGAACCATACCCTGGTGGAAACAACTTAACAAATATTTTAAGGCTATTCCGCGTTATTCATGTACTCGTAATCGAAATAGAAACCTGTTTTTTTGAGAACCAATTTTAGTAATGCACAGCACGAAACACGTTCCACAAATCTAAATTCTAAAATGTTTCAGGCCAATTCATCAAACCGACAGGTCAGTTCAATTTCATCGCCGGCGTAGCGGATCTTGACCTTATACGGCAGGGTTTTGAACAGTTTGATCATGCCGCGATTGCTGGGAGTGGTATATGCCATAAGACCGGATCTACCGTTTTCCCGAACAGCGTAGGCCAATTTTTTTATCAGCAATTTGCCCAGACCCTTGCCTTGAAAGGCCTTATTAACGCTGAAGGCCACTTCAGCCATGTTGATGTCATTCATCAAAATACTTTCTGCCACGCCAACGACCTTTCCGAAACCAAACTCACCGGTAAGCGCCACCAGGGTGAGATCTTTTTTGTAGTCAACGCTGGATTTGGATTCGACTTCGGCCCGGTCAAAGGTGGTCTTCTTATATAAAAAACGGGAGAAGACATCTTCAGCATCCATGTTGTAGTAATGCTCCTGGATGCGCCGCTCGTCGACCGGCTTGGAAGGTCGGATGGTAAGCGTTTCACCGTTCACTTCGATGGTTTGTTCCAGCTGGACTGGATAGACCGCGTGCACGGCCTCACCCAGGGTGCGCTCGGTCCCAATCAGGCCGAACTGCTTGGCCTGTTCGAACAATTCTTCCCGAAAATCCGGATGCGCCAGGCTGATCATGGCCACCGCCCGTTCCTGTAAGCTTTTGCCAAACAGGTTCACGGCGCCGTATTCGGTAATCACGTAATCGACGTCGCCCCGGGGCACAACCACGGCCGCATCGGTTAAGCGCGGCACGATATTGCTCTTTTTGCCGTCCGGTGATGTGGAAAAAAGCATCAGAATCGATTTACCGCCCAGTTGCTTGCGGGCTCCTCGGACAAAATCCGGTATGCCCGAAACACCGGCAAAGAGCGTCTGCGCAGAAGCTTCGGCCGCCACTTGTCCGGTCAGGTCCATGGTGCGGGCCACATTCATCGAAACCATGCGGTTATGCTGGGCAATGACAAACGGATCATTGACGTAATCCGAAGATCGGAAGTCAACGGCCGGATTGTCATTCAAAAACTCGTACAGATTGGGCGATCCCACTGCCGCCGAGGCCACCATCTTGCCCTCGTTTAAACCTTTTTTGCGGTTATTGATAATCCCTTTGGAATACAGATGCATGATATCGTCAGTGAGATATTGGGAATGAATCCCCAAATCTTTTTTATTGGCCAGGGCCTGGAGAGTCGCCTGGGAGGCGGCGTCCAATCCGATCTGCAAGGTGGACCCGTCGTCGATCAGCCGGGCAATATACTGACCGATTCGCGTGGCGGCTTCGTTCGGAGGTGTCGGGGCGATAGACAAAAGCGCTTCCTCGTGCTCGACAATCACATCGACATCATTGACATGGATAAAACTCTGGCCCATTACCCGGGGCATTTGGGGATTCACCTGGGCAATGACAAAATCAGCGGAAACGGCGGCAGCCATGGTAACATCAACTGAGATGCCCAGACTCATCCAACCGAAATCGTCCGGCGGCGAGACCTGGATCATGGCCATATTGATCGGCAATTTGCGGCTTTTAAACAACCCGGGAACATCCGACATATTCATGGGCACCACAAAACGCTTGTTGCGGGCTATGTTCTCCACCCTCGCCGACCCCAGGTAGATGGTACGGATATTCATGCTCGTATCCTGGGTACGATTGGCAATGTCCATGAGCGGGGTGGTTTCCTGGCTCATCAGCCGCACAATTTCAAGCCCGCTGAAGTTGATGGCCTGATCCGATAACGTCCGCACCAGGGCTTGGGGTTCGCCGCAGGCAGAACCGATAAACACCCGCTGCCCATCCCGAATGGTTTTGATCGCCGCTTCGGCACTCTTTCGTTTTTCAACGTAATTGTCCGCCCAATATAAAGATGAGGCCATTATGCCTTCCTATCCTTGAAGTTACTCAGTTAAATAATTTTACCTTGATTTAAACATAGCTGCAACTTTAATGTGACCATTTATCATTTTGGACTTTAGATTTTAGAATTTAGATTTGTGGCAAGCGCTTCGCGCCGCTCTTTTTAACCGTTCATTCGCGCAGTGAATACCTTAATTCCAAAAGCCGTAATCTAAAATCCAAATTAAAAAAGGCACTGTCCCTACCAAAAATTTCGTGCTAACTGATTTCATTGACTTTATTGCCGCGGCCTCGTTCGGTCGCCGGACATGAAAACTATCATCGTTCCCGTCCTGTCAACCCTGCTCGGTTTGTTCCAAAGCCGCGCCCTCTTACACCTAGAAATCCTGGCCCTTCGCCAACAACTATAGTAAAGCACACATCACCCAAACGCCTTCGGACTAGGTTTTTGGTAGGGACAATCGACTATTCAGAGGTCATCTGATGAAATCCCTTTTGAACGTTGTCGTTTAATCAGTCCTCGGCGCTTCTTGTTTTTCAGCCGACGCACATCAACCACTTTGGGAACCTTCATCCTTCGTCGAGTTTTGTCCTTTTTGAGAGCATCACGCAACAATTCCACAAAACGCTCCATCGCGGTTTCTCGATTCGCGGCCTGGGTTCGGTGTTTTTGCGAAACAACCCTGAGAACTCCCTTTTTGTTCACCCGCATCGACAAACGGGCCCGGATACGTTTTTTCTCCCAAGCGGAAAGGCTTGGTGAATTGGCGACATCGAACCAAAGGGTCACTCGCGTATTGACCTTGTTGACGTTCTGCCCTCCAGGCCCACTGCTCCGTGACGCGGTAAAACTTAATTCTTCGTCTGGGATATCAATATGGTCAGTAATCTTGTTCATGTTTTTGTTCCAGGTACCAAGCCATTATTTCACCTTTCCGTAACACAGGCAATCTTTCGGTTCATCACTCAAGTTCGGCAGGAAAGGTTACACATAGATTACACAGTACCTCATCTCGTTTGGTAAAAGAAAATTGTCGGACTCTAACCTAAAAGATGGTACATAGCATGGAGACATGTCACAGAGTATTGCCTGGTATAGAGGAACGGTTTACACTTGAAACTCAAAAGGGTTATATCACAGTTGTTCGAACTGTCAGAGGAACTAGGTGCCATACGAAACAGTCTACAAGAAGCGAGCAGAGTGGTCACGGATCATGATGAGCTATTGAACATATACTTGTCAATCAAGGAAATTGATATCATTAGGATAACACTTCTCTATGAATATGAATTGCTCAATACGTCAGCTGTTGTACAAACTGAACACCTGTCTCTTTATTATGACAGGAGGCTCGAAATACTACTAATGACAAAAGAGCAGATACTTGGCCACTACGAAGAATTGCAAGGCTGCTCTAAGCATATTACGTATAAGGAAGCCCTACAGGGAATTTATAGGGCGGCTGAAGTCATAGATTCGGCATCGCGGCTACTTGATGATATCACTGAGATGCTCGACCAACACATTATGAAACAACGAAGTGATAAAACAATGCACTGAAGTTGGTCAACTTCACACCGCCCATCCCAAAGATTCTTTCGATAACTGTTATACCCCTGCGCTGCCTTATCCTCTTGACTCATCTCCCCCAATACACGGACAATCAGCTATGAAACGCCTTCGGACTAGGTTTTTGGTAGGGACACCCACTAAAGCTCTTTCCGAGTTAGGATCTCAAAAAGAACTGATATATGATCTGCGTGTGTGTAACCCCGCATTTTGTCCTCAATTATAGCTAAAGTTGTTTGTTGCTTGTGTCGAAACAGGTAATAAGGGCAAACCTTCAGAGGAGAGTATAGTCTTGTTAGAACCCATTCAAATTGATCCGAGAACATTTCTTCGTCAGCATTGCGATCTTCCTGTCTTGCCAGATGTCGTTAGCCAGATCCAGAAGGCGCTTGGAGAAAGCGATATAGACTTGAACAAGGTCGCTGAGATGATTAGTAGTGATTCAGGGATTCTAGCTCAGATTCTCAAGGTGGTCAATTCTGCCTATTATGGACTCCCAAGAGAAATAACAAAGGTTCGAATAGCTGTCTCTTTTCTAGGCCTTAATGAAGTGTACCGGATTGTTCTTGCGCTCTCTGTGGTTAATACTCTAAAAATAACGGAAAAGAAAATGCTGGACAATTTCTGGTTCCATTCTTTCTTTGCCGCTACATGTACAAAATACCTTGGAAAGAAATACCAGCCACTCCTGTCTTCTGAGGAGTTGTGGGCCCCGTCCATGCTCCATGACATTGGTAGGCTGGTCTACATGAAATTCTTCCCTGATCACTACGGAGCACTCACGGATCTTTGCGAGAAAAACGGGTGCACATTCAGCGAAGCAGAAAGCCATTTTTCATTTCCATCAAGCGGCTATCTGGGGACCCTTCTGTGTGATCACTGGAGGCTGCCGAAACCAGTCAGAATGGCGTGTGAGTTTCACACGTTGAAAGACCTCCTGTCAGACCGTGAAGACGGCTCGCCCAAGCCTTTACAGCAAATGGTCTGCCTGGGGAATCTGCTTGCGGTTTTGTCGGCAGACTACTTGAACAGTGACGTGAAAGAGCAAATAACCGATGGAGTGACAACTGACCTTGGTTTGAACGAAGAGGAGTTCTTGGCCTTAATGGGAGACATCTATGAGTTGAAAATTGAGGTAGAAGGTTTTATGGCCCAGTTCAGCTAGTGTTCTTGAAGCGGGAACATCCTCAGACCGAACCGCAAGCTAGATAGCCCGCAAGACAATCACTCGCCTCCCATCAACACCATCCATATATAGGCTGTCCCGACCAAAAACTTCGTACCAGCTGATTTCATTGACTTTATTGCCACCGCCTCGTAAAGTCCCCCGACATGAAAACTATCATCGTTCCCGCCCTGTCTACCCTGCTCGGTCTGCTACAAAGCCGCACCCTTTTACACCTCGAAATCCTGGCCTTTCGCCAACAACTTACCATGGTAAAAAATAAGCCACCCAAAAGGCTTCGATTCTGTTGGCGTGAGCGGCTTTTCTAGGTCTGGCTCTACCGCCTATGGCCGGGCTGTCTGAAGACTCTTCAGGTCTTCAAACCCAATACTCTGGTGCGTTGGCACCGCAAAGGCTTTCGACTATATTGGACTTGGAAGTCCCGTAGCCGCCGGGGCGGGCACGCTTGCCAGAGCCGTCAGTAACATCCATCATTGTGGAGCACTGCGAGTGATATCCAGAAAGTAGAAAAACAGCCATGTTGTTCATGCAACCAAAGGGTTTACACGGCACACTGTTACCGGCGAACCCTCAGCGACAAGTGCCGAACTCGGTGTACGGATCAAACATGCACCAAGGTCCGGCCCATAGGCGGTAGCATCATCACATGTAAACGCTGAGGCAGAGCCCAGCCATACACGCCATCTTGGGTGTTCAACCCGGTATTCTAGACAGGAGCCGTTTGCTTGAGAAGAATAGCCCCAATAGCGTTCTATAGTAAATTCCTCCTCAGAATCCGGGAGTGGAAACCCTGCATCGTCCTTGACTTCGACATGAATACCATGCCACTTCCCATGATGGTACCACGTGTATTCGATATTGCCACTGGCCCTTTCTGCCAGGTCAGAAAAATCGACTTTGTGAGTCATAGGAAGAGTCACGAAGTGTTTGCTGTACAGGAGGCGGGCAATAGAGGCGGTAGCTTGCTTGGACACAATTTGCTTGATGAATGCCACACCGCGGCGGACGCCTCCTTCAGTTTCCCGGCGCACATAAAACCTTAAACTGACCTGTTCGAAACAGCGGTGCGAGAAAATGGGCACGCCCAATATCCTTGCATGCAGAAACAGGAAGCCAACCACGCTGATGAACGTTTTTCCGCGCCACATGTCAATCTCGGTACCTGGGGGCACATGAGGGAACAGGGCCTCCGGGTCGATTTCAAAGTTCAGCATTGCTAGATAACGTAACTCTCCAGCAAGAAACCCCAATCTGGGTTTTACCCCACCATTGGGCTGTCTCCGTACCGTGCAAATGAAGTTCAACCATTTGTTAACTAGACCGCAAAAGCTTCCCATGACTAACCTCGCTTATGGACTGTGTAAAGAGATCTTGAATCAAGTTTCTAAGCCTATCATTCATCCTAAGCAAAGCAATTACTTAATGTCAAGGCCTAAGGAACGTTCATTCTTATCCTTCAACACATGAATCTCGCCACTGACTGTATCAAAAGCCATTGCTTGAAAAGGGCGAGTCCCTTCGTAGCCATCTACTCCTAGCCTCAGGGCGGCGGCACCACCTGCATCGGTCAGAAAGAAAGGACTGCACCACAACTTTGCCATTCTTTTGTATAAACTTCTTAAAACTCCGCCACGTGCTGTTTCTCCCCCTCCTGAATGGTCAGGTCGTCGAAATAGACCTTGGAATCTGCCTTGGCCCACAGTCCCACATACCCTTCCAAGGATTTCTCCGCATCGAATCGGATCACTACCTCACCATTCACAAACCCTTTTACTGTGGCCCCCGTAACTTGGACGGCTATAACATACTTGCTTCCCGTCCGGATGTTTTTCCCCACGACCACCTGTCTCAGGCGGCGGCCTTTGACGAACTCAAACAGGGCAACGTTGTTTTCCAGTGCGTCCAGGCTCAGGACGAAATAGTTGCTCACATTTTTTAAGCCGAATACCAAGCCACCCATTCTGTCAAGGCAACCAGCTTCCAGTGTCACCGTAACTTTGATGAAAGCAGCTGTTAAATGGCTTTCTTTAAGAATAGCGAGCGGGAAGTAGTGGTACGCTTGAATACTGTCAAGAAATTGCTGATACCTTGATCCTACCATTTTCCCCATTATGTTCTTGAGGGTACATGAAAAACCTTCTCCCGATCCTAAGCCATCTTGCAGGCATCGGGTGCGGCCATCCTCGTCGATACGGGTCCAATCCCCAGTGGGTGTATAGAAATGGGGTAAAGGATTGCGCGCTTGTTGCAAAAAGCTGTATTCACCGGATAAGAATGACTCCTTCATACGGCCGACTTGGTTCTGGCTCGGTATGGCCAAATCCAGCAGTCTGCTGCAAGCAAGTAGCCGACCCAATTGATCCAGGATGTCTTCCATGGCAAGAGAGTCATAACCCTTCACCGTGGCCTCTAAAAGATCGCCTGACATATTTAACGTAAACCCCAGCTGCTGAAGCACCTCTGATAAGAAACTAATACGCAGGGAACGGCCGTAGTATGAGCCCGCTCCTCCGCCAAACTGCAAGAAAATGTAGTTGTCGTCCGGCATGTCGGCACATAGAATGTCGATATTTGCGTAATGATAACCGAACTTGATACTGAGATTGAGATATTCGTTGGAAAGAATCGCGTAACTGGCCATTTGTGGTGGCGGCCCAGATGTCATGAGGGCCATCATAGTTTTCGCATTTACATCAATGGCTCCAGCCCAACTGATTCCCGGGTGCGAAAGGCCGCGCCAGAGTGCCTTCATGGGAAAACAAGTAATGTCGTCCGGCGTAATGTCGTCACAGGTCGTCAAATTCTTTTTTAGTCCTCCACCTAGATCGACGAAATAAAGGGCCAGGGGAATGCTTGCAGTCATCTTGACGGATTTAGTGCTGTCTGCCGTTTGCCTGGACAGACCAAACATCTCTTTGACCACCATTTCATGACTGTAGCGAATGACATCGTGAATAGTCTTGCAGTGTTCCGGCGTGAAAGTGGAAGCCTCCTGGTCCGTAAGGTTCAAGGTGGAAATCTTTGCCATGATGGCGTCCATTTTTTGATGGACGGGGCTTTCGAGAATCTTGTCTTTGGGCAGCAAACTGGTTTCTGCCAGCTCAAGTATCTTGCCGTCGTAGACAGTCGTGGTATCGGCCACCATGGTGATTGTGGCCCCTTGGGAAAGGGTGGTCGTGGCATTGCTTGTGTTTACTATCATGGGAACGCCATACTCCCTGGCTACAGAAGCCAGATGGCTCGCCACACTTCCTAGATCCGTGATGATTCCTTTGACCGAGTCCGCCAATTTAGCGTATTCGGGCGAAGCCGTCTTTGCTACCAAAATGCTGTCTTTCAATCCAGAAGCGTCCCTGAGGGAGGAGGCCAAGACGACTGGCCCGGAAACCGTTCCTCCTGAGGCTCTCTTCCCCTTGGATAGCAACACGGCGTGCCCCGGATAGTCCTTCTCCCGTGGAACACCTTGCTGTCGAGATTGGGTAAGTCCCAGTGGGCGGGACTGAAGGACAAAAAGTCGGCCTGAGTGGTCGATGCACCATTCCACATCTTGTGGAGAGCCGAAATGCTTCTCAAGCTTCAGGCTGTATTCGGCAATAGACTTAACAGCCTTGTCGTCAATAGCCGGGACCTCGCTGACTGTTCCCGGCGTTACCTCCAACCGCGTTCCGCCATCTTTAAGAGGAACGATTCGGTGTGTTTTTTCGTTGATTTCTTTTCTGGTAATACGAAGCGTTTTCCTATCCACATGAAACGTGTCCGATGACGCCTGGCCACTTACCAAGTGTTCACCAAGTCCCCATATGGCGCTCACCAGCATTTCAGAAGAGGTGGGCATGGAAGGATTCCTGGAATAGGAGACCCCGCTTGATTCTGCATCGACCATAGTAATGCCGGCTACGCACATTGGAGTGGCCCGATCGTCCAGGCCAGTCCGCATTCTGTATCGGATTGCCCGGGGGGAATATTTGCTTGCTAGCACGGTCTTGTAAGCCTCCAGCAATTCCTTTTTCCCCACGTTTAATACCGTGCTGTACTGCCCGGCAAAAGAGGCCTCTGTGTCCTCACCAACGGCCGTGCTCCGCATGGCAATTAAGACCTCTTTTCGGGTTTTGTCTTCCAGGTCGTCGTATGCGTTGAATATGGCCTCTGCCAAAGAAGTGGGAACGTGGGATTCCAGAATTCTTTTTTGAATGACTTCGGCAGTGGATACCAACTGAGCCGGTTCAGCGGGAGTCACGGTAGCCAGCATCTCGTTGATGGGTTCGTACAGATTGTTTTGCTCAAGAAAGGACCAAAAAGCATTGGCCGTGATGACGAAACCTGACGGGATGAGAAACCCCAATACATTACCCACTGTGGCAAGGTTGACAGCCTTTGAGCCTGCAATTCCTACCATGTGGGCTTTCAGTTCTTCCATGGGAAGGACCAGGTCATTCGTACGTTGGGGGGGATCGATGGAAAAATGAGGTTCTACCTGCTGATGGAGGGCCCTGCAAACCTTGGGGAGTTCGTCGTATTTTCCGCCGGAGAGGTTATTGAGTGCTGATACGAGTTTTGTGGTGGCGTCAAGCAGGCGGTCGTATTGACCCTTCACCGCAGGCAAAGTGAAAGGCTCATGGCCTTGTTGAAACCGTTCCAAATCGGAAATGATATGTAGCGCTTCGTGGTTATGGATCAGGAATTCCCGATACCACTCATATTTTTCTGCTAGTTTCCCTTCCAGGTTGACCAGAAGCCTGCACGAGTTTTTCTTTGAAAAGAGATCGGCGATGACTCCCATGGCAGGTTACTCTCTTAAGTTCTTTTAGATTGGAATTGATCCTAATCATTCTTATGAAAATACCTGCAAATTCGATAGCACAAACACCCGACAATATCCAACAAATTCCAAAGGTAAAGCCGTTTCTCAGCAAGGACTAGGGTAATATGTCCAGCTTACCACATGATCACCTTTACCATAACCGGAACGTCGTCCGCAACGTAGCCAGAATCAGGGTTGTGCCCTTCCGCCTCGTCACAGAGGGTCGGAGCAGGCGGAGCCACTGACAACCCCAACATTGCAGGTGCCACAAAGACTTCTCTCATCTTAATATCTTGGTGCCAAAAGTGATTAATATCAATAGGGCGAACTATGTATTTGATGCCAATGAATACTGTATTTTTTCCAGTCGTTTGCACTATTGGTTGGGGCCCAAGAGCTTTGTCCACTCCCAAGAGCCTATCGTAGAACCCATCTTTTCGCTTCAGTTGGCTGTTTTTGAAACCTGTCCCAACCAAAAACTTCGTACCAACTTATTTCTTTGACTTTATTGCTGCGGCCTCGTACGGTCGCCGGATATAAAAACTATCATCGTTCCCGTCCTGCCTACCCTGCTCGGTGTGGCAGGCACCACGGGCAGTCGAGCCTACAGACAGCGGAAGGATTGTTGCTTTCCCGCACGTCGGCAGCCTCCATCATGAGTACCGACGCGTAGCCTAAAGCCAAACCCAACGTCCTGACCCTAGTTGCTCGCTGCCGTGATATCAATTGTTCTCAGGGTCTCACGTCCACTTCACACCGCCCATCCCAAAGGTTCTTTCGATAACCATTATACCCCTTGCGCTGCCTTATCCTCTTGGCTCATCTCCCCCAATACACGGACAATCAGCTATGAAACGCCTTCGGATTAGGTTTTTGGTAGGGACAGGATACAAAATCAACCTCAGGAGATTAACTGGAGTAGACCTGAAAGCTGGTCTCGCTAGACCTCTGCGCCTTATTGTTGTGTTGATTCTCTTCCTGGACTAGCGCATACTTGCTCATGGAGGCAAGCACTACGTCCATATTCAGAAAACATGGTTGAAATAATGGACCAGGGAGTAGGGAAAAAATCGGCTTTCTTACTGCTAGTCACTCTTTCCGCCCAAAAATGGCGACACTTTTCACGTAGACGCTTATCGGCAAAAATATATTGAAGCCTCATAATTTCAAAATCGAGTTCACTCAAAGAATCCTTGCTGACTGCTTCGGCTATCAACTCGTGGAGCCGAAAATCATCTTCTTCGAACTCTAAAATGGGACAAAGCTCAAGAGCGCGATCAATATAACACTGGTAGGTATGAATCCGGCTCGGTGAGATATGGGAATAGAAAGAAACCTTTTTCAGTTCCTTTGGCTCGACCCCTGCTCGCCGGTGAAACCTTCTTCCCATACACTGGAAAAAACCTTTCAGGCAGGCAAATGGCCTCTTGAAGAGACAACAAAACCACGCATACCACATTTTATGCAGACCTTGTTATTTCTAAACAGAAATTCTACAACCTCGTGAAAATACAGGGGTTGATTAAGGCTGAGTTTTCTGGCTCACATGTGAAATAATGGACATGAAGTGTGATGTTTTCAAACCGTTAGGCGCAACCTGCGCGCTATACTGATTCTTAAAATGACGGCATCAACCTCTAAACCTGCAAATGACTAGAATCCCATTGCAAAAATCATGCAAAACAAGAGTATCTGGAGCATCTCCTTTAATTCAAGAGTCTTATCCACATTTTGCAGGACAGCCGCAACAAAGAAAAAGTGTATTTTGTGTCACGTTTTGGAAAAGTTTTGCCAATTTAGAGTATTTTTTGTAACACTGCAAGCATGAAACGAGGTGACTCAAAAGTCTCTTAGGGACCTTTGCACGGGGTAGGTTTATAAGTGGTCAGTGGGGTGTTTGTCAGAATTGCCTAAAAATCAGTAGAAAAACGTCCTTCATGCCCTCCAGCTGACTTGCGAAGATCTTTACTTTCCTTCTCGGCCTATTACCCAGTTTCAGTTCACCTGAGTAATGCGACGGATTCTTCGCAGGACTTTCCATTACAAAGCGGGTTATCTCATGAACCCTGTCTTTTGAAATTCCATCCATCGTTTCACCGATATCAACACCGATCAAATCGACCTGACCGTGCATTATCAAATCAGCAAAGGTCTGGTTAGCGCTTAAAATAGTGTTACGTCGGCATACAAGCGCCGGCGCTTCTATGTCCTCAACAACCAATAGCTTCCTCAGGAAACTCGAACGTAGACGGCTCCTGTTTCCCTTTAATCGTTTAATCCCTTGTTTCTTGGACTTGTGCCTTTTCAGTATCGCAGGCAGTGGTATTTGGTATTCCTCCAAGACACGAACCGCCTCGTCGGCGGGGACTTTGTAGTTCCTTCCAACCCTAATACCCTTGATTTTGCCCTGCTCAATCCATCGCCTGGCCGTAGTATGAAACACCCCAAGCCACTGGGCCAACTCAGGGGTAGAAAATAATGTCTTTTCCATTTTCTGCTCCTTTGAACTAGTGGGTACCCTCAAGCTGGGGAAAACATTCCCACATCACCAGAAGAAAAAATAAGATCTCAAGTTTGATGGTTCCGTGCGGTTCCTGTGCTTTACAATCCCCCAAAACTGTTAATGGTGTTAATGCACTAATCGTACCAACCGCCGAAGAAGCCCCCAAAGCATTTCACAACCTATTGACACAATGGCACAAATACAGCATGCACAGGGGGAAGGAGAGTTGTAAGGCAGGAATCCAAAGCTCAGTATAAAGGGAAATCTATTTCCACATTGGAATTTTGGTTCACTCGGTTGAAGCGTACTTTGTTAAAACGGTCGGATGATTCTGTTTGAATCCGCAAACTGTCTGAGCGAATTAGAGCGCGTTGGAGCGAACATTGTGAATACGTCCTATAAGGAAACGAACTGATGCAATCCGATCCATTTATTCTGACAACGGGCCCAGGTTCGATCCTACGCGCACTTATGAGCGAGTTTTTGCGGGTTCAAAGAGAATTATCCGATCGTTGATGTTCTTTGGTTCCTTTCAAGTATGCTTCAACCGGATGAATCCCTTTTCAGACCTACCAGTCTCTGCCTGATGTGACCCCATTTCTTTTTTCTTCAGGAATCTGAAAACGTAGAAATCGAGAGCGGTCCTCATTTATATTATCCAGCAGGGCCTCGGCCTTTTTCTTGTTCATAACAGAAGCTCTAGAATCTGGAACCTGATTCTCACCTTGTTGTTCAGCCAATTCCTGTCTTGGCTTAAGCTCTCCAGACAGGTCTTTGGAAGAACCTCCTTTTGCTTCTTGCCTTTCTTTTGAGGCCGCCCCATCTTCCTTTTCTCTCTTTTCCCTTCCTTC
>MAVP01000040.1 GCA_001751075.1 Desulfobacterales bacterium S7086C20
AATTCGGCGGCTTTTTTACGGGAGCGAAAAGCTATGGCTGTTTCGATCCGCCACGGCTTGTGTTTTGACGTATGCGCAACTTGGCCATTATTATGAGCTTCGAGACGGGCTTCAATGTTGTCGGTAAGTCCCGTGTAGTAGCGGGTTTCGTCTGCTTCACTGGCTAGGATATAAACGTAATGGAATGCGTTCTTCATGAATGAGCTTCAAACAATCAGACCGGCATGCCAGGGCGTAATTGGAGGTGAAGCCCGGCTTCGCTTATCAGCTACGCCGCGGCAGTCTTCCCCTCCGGGTTCGCCTTGTCAATGGCTTGCCAAGGCGAAGTTTCACAAACCACAAGTGGTTTGTGAAACGAAGACTGGTGGAGGCGGCGGGAGTTGAACCCGCGTCCGACAATATTCCACAGAGGCGTCTACATACTTGGCCTGAATTTTGGTTTCGCCTTTCAAGACCCCTTCAGGCAGGATTCTTGGAAGGCTATCTTGTCAAGATGTTTCGCCTCATGCGTTACAAGCAACCGCTAGAGGCTATCCTGCTAGTCGACGCCCTGACCCGGGTGCGCAGGAAAACCCGGCAGGACGCTAGCCGGTACTAAGCGGCTAGAGCGTATTTATAATCGTCTGCGATTATTTTATGATTCCGCCGTTTTTACGAGCTGGCAGAAGCTCGGTATGCAGCCTGTGCTTCCATATTCCCGTCGAAGCCGTTTCGCCCCCATAATAAAATCGCTATGCGATTTTTTAGGGCGCGGCTTTGCCGCTTGAAAGAAAGTGCCCTGGAAAGAGAAAGTGTAACACCGGCAAACGATTATGGTATATATTATAAACTCTCTCCTGCTATTGTCAACCCTTGATGGACTCGTAAAAAGTCCATAAACAGACGACACAGTAAAAAGCTCCAGATGCAAGGCGCGCGAACCTTGAGGAATGAGGCGTACTTATCGTACGTCGCAATGACGAAAGATGAAGCGCAACGCCGCAGATGGACTTTTTACGAAGTCGTCAACCCTTAACGGTATAGCGCTGTTCCCGTTGGAGCTCCCGTTGTTCTTCCTTTTTTCGAATTGCTTGCCGCTTATCGTATTTTCTTTTCCCTTTTGCCAAGGCCAGCGTAACTTTCGCCTTGCCTTTCCTAAAGTGTACTTCAAGGGGAATAAGTGCTTGTCCCCTTTCTTCAACCTTGCCGGTCAGGTGCTTTATTTCCCTTTTGTGCAAAAGGAGCTTGCGGGGTCGTAAAGGGTCATGGTTCCCATGAGCGGCAAAGGGGTATATCCCTATGTGCATGTTGTAGAGAAATACCTCGCCGGCTTTAATCTTGGCATAGCTGTCTTTAAGATTCGCCTGTCCAAGTCTTAGCGATTTGACTTCAGTGCCTAGCAAGACCATGCCCGCCTCATATTTATCTAGTAGAAAATATTCGTGTCGAGCCTTGCGATTCCGGCATATAATACGCTCGTTGTTACTGTCTTGAACCATAACTTCCTGATCTCATGAAAAAGTGTCACGTTTTTAAAGGGCTAAAGTGTTACGATATCTTCAATATCCTCTGGATTAATGCTGAGAATGGAAAATATCTTTTCCTCGATTACTTGCGTTTCAACAAGGACCTCTTGTAAGCGGACTTCGAGATTGGAAACCTTGCCGGCATATCTTTTTTCTATATCTCGAAACCGTTCAGAAATATCCACCACTTCTTCGTGTTTGACCCTTTTGTCAGCATAGTTGACTAATTCTTCCGCCGTGACGGTATCTGGATCACAAGCAGCTCTGCCGTCATCGAGTCGAATATGTTGACGCACGACATCGGCCACAGCAGGATAACCTAAAGAAGCAAGTAATTTACCCCCTGTGTGGGCATGGTTTTCGTCCGTTTCAATACACATCGTTTTTGTAATATCGTGCAGTAAGGCTCCGGCCTCAACCAGGGCAAGATCAAGGTTCTGCCCAGTATCGTTCAACTTGCCCGCAATAAGCAAGGCCACTTTCGTCACCAGTTTGCTGTGCTGCAGAATATGGGATAGCATTTGGTGCTGACGAATCAGCTCAAGACACTCTTTTCTTGTAGGTACCAATGAGCTAACGTCCCTTCCAAACCGGCTTTCTTTTCTCCAAAAAAGCGCAAAGCCCTTCCCTGGCATCTTCTGCGAAAAGATTTGTCACGATAGCCTCTTTTGCGCAATCATAGGCCTGAGAATCGGCTAGATTGACCTGGTTGTAAAAGGCCTCTTTTCCCATACTTAGCGTAAGGGGGCTTGCTTGTGCAATCTTTTCTGCCAGGGCTTTTGTCTCAATCTCCAGTTGATCTTTATTAACAGCCTTGTTTATTAGACCGTACTGTTGGGCCTGGCGAGCTGAAATCATATCACCCGTAAAGAGCATTTCCAATGCCCGTTTTCTACCTATTGCTCGAACAAGTGGTACCGCCGGGGTAGTGCAAAAGAGCCCAATCTTAACCCCCGGTGTTCCGAAGAGTGTATCTTCTTCGGCTACGGCCAGATCACAGGCAGCCACGAGCTGACAACCCGCAGCCGTGGCAACGCCGTGAACTTGCGCAATGACTGGTTGCGGCAGTTGCTGGATCTTTTCCATAACTTCGACACAAGCGCCAAATATCGCCTTGTAATCTACCATTTTGCCATCTACTAATTCCGAGATGTCATGTCCTGCACAAAACACCTTTCCCTTCCCTTTTACAATGACCACTTTTACATCTTGACGTTGACCTACGCTGGCGAGAAGAATGCTAAATTCTTCAAGGAGTTCTAGAGAAAGAGCATTTCTCTTTTCCGGGCGGTTTAATGTAATTGTGCCTATCGGCCCTTCAATATCAAATGTAATATTGATATGATCCATGGAAACCTCCCCTATCTTCTATCGTCTCTTCGAGATAAACACAACAGCCGCCCCTGCCGGCACCGTATATCGCCCTTCCACAAAGACTGCTTCATTACCATCTTCGTCCATGATATCTCTTGGTGAAGGCTTGCTCGTATCGACAATGCGAGTCCACCCCATAGCCTTTCGAGGTTGCAACATCTCAAAAGTCTGTTTCACTTTATCCCCGTTAAGTAACACCAGAAAGTCATCGTCCGGCCTGTCCTCATCAAGCTCTGAACCATCCAACATAAAAGCAAGCACCACTGAATCATCAGACCAGTCGGGCCTGCCGACCTCCAGTCCGTGCCAACTGAGGTCAGGATGATCATCGTGGTTGGTATCGACTCCGGTCAAAAAATGCATTCTTCGGAATACAGGATGTTTTTTCCTTAGGGCGATCATCTTGCGAAAAAATCTCACCAGGCCGGAATTCGCTTTTTCCTGGTTCCAATCAATCCAGCTGATCTCATTGTCTTGACAATAGGCGTTGTTATTTCCACGCTGGGTCCTAGCAAACTCATCTCCGGCCAGAATCATTGGCACACCCTGAGAGACCATCAGGATAGTAAAAGCTGTCTTGATTTTCCGAATCCGCAGACTATTGACTTCCTCATCATCTGTAGGACCTTCTATGCCGTTATTAAAACTATAACCATGATCGCTTCCGTCCCTGTTTTCCTCTCCATTTTCCTCGTTGTGCTTACGGTCGTATGATACGAGATCATAAAGGGTAAATCCGTCGTGGCATGTTATATAATTGATACTATTATAAGGGGTACGACCTTGTCTTTGATACAAATCCGAACTCCCCGCAATACGTGTAGCTAAATTTGGCACGACGCCCTTATCACCGCGAATAAATCGCCTTATATCGTCCCGATAATAAGAATTCCACTCAGCCCAGCGCCCGGGAAAATGCCCTACCTGATTGACCTCGATATCCCATGCCTCGGCAATGATTTTAGTTTGGGCCAAGATCGGATCCTGCTCAATCATATGAATAAGTGAAAAAGCAGGCAAAGGCTCGCCCTTTTTATCCCTGCCCAGTATGGAAGCCAAGTCAAAGCGAAAACCATCAACATGCATTTCCAGGACCCAATAGCGGAGGCATTCCAGGACAAGGGCTTGCGCCACCGGATGGTCGCACTTTACCGTATTTCCACAACCGGAAAGATTCAGGTAATCTTTTGATTCATGTGTTAAGGTGTAATAAATTGTGTTGTCCAGCCCACGAAAACTAATTGTCGGCCCGTCATGACCTCCTTCTGCCGTGTGGTTGAAAACCACATCCAGAATCACTTCCAGCCCTTCACGATGAAAAGCCTTGACCATCTCCTTAAATTCTATTACCTGATTTGCATCCCAACCGTTGGCGGCATACGAGGCCTTGGGGGCAAGAAAGCCCAATGTACTATAACCCCAGAAATTCTTTAGCGCTTTGTCCGTTTTCGGGTTTACATTCTTATTCTCAAGTTCGTTAAACTCAAAAACCGGCAACAACTCCACGGCAGTAATCCCAAGGGATTTTAAGTAAGGAATCTTTTCGATTAAACCATTATACGTTCCAGGTTGTTTGATTCCGGAGCTTTTATCGACCGTATATCCCCGCACGTGAAGTTCATAAATGATACTCTCTTTAGGGGGTATATTCAGAGGGCTGTCACCTTCCCAGTTAAAATGGTCTTCGATAATAAAACAACGTCGCTCAAAGGAAGGGTTTTTCTCTCCCCGAGATCCGTAACCTGGAAGCTCCCCCCAAACCTCTCCTCCCTCCAGCGCCCTGGCATAAGGATCAAGGAGAATCCTATCTTTCTTAAACCAATGGCCTTCTCCCTTGGGATCAAATGGTCCGTCAGCACGGTACGCATAACGAAGGCTCGTATCCATATCATGGACCAATATGTGCCATATATCCCCAGTCTTGTTGACCTTGGGGTCAAGGACAATCTCTCCAACAGTTTCCGGAGACCCCTTTTCAAAAAACACCAGCATTACAGATGTGGCATGCCTGGAAAAAAGGGCGAAATTCACTCCCTTGGTCACAACTGTAGCACCTAGTGGGAGCGGTTTTCCTTTTTTACACTTCCACACGCCCATTTCCCCGTCCATAAATAATCTTTCTTATACCTGCAAAGGCATCCAGGACCAAGCTTAATAAGGCAGGAACCAGAAACATCGTAAAAACCGTAGAAACCAACAGCCCTCCCAAAACAACACTTCCAAGGCCTCGGTAGAACTCTGATCCCGCCCCGGGAGAAACCACCAGTGGAATGAGCGCGAATACACTAGTGACCGAACTCATGTATATGGGCCTAATGCGACTTCGCACAGATTCGGCAATCGCCTCTCGCGGTGCCATGTTGCTGTCACGCATATTGTTGAGGGCTTGGTGCACAATAAGGATTGCGTTGTTTACCACAATGCCGACCAAGATAACAAAACCTAGCATCGTAATAATATCAAGGGCCTGTTGAGCAATAAATGCGTTTACAAGCAACAGCCCCAAGAAGCCACCTGCGGCAGCCAGTGGCACACTGAACATAATAATAAGGGGATAAAAAAAGTTTTCAAAAAGTGCGGACATGAGCAGATAGCTTATTACGACAGCCAAAAGAAAGTTCCACTGAAGTGCCTGTCTGGTGCGTGTCAGATCGTCCGCGGTTCCGCTCAGATTGATGCGATAAAGCCTTCCCAGTTTCCCCTCTGCATTAATTGGCTCGATGATATTATCTCTTACCATATCCATGGCTGTTTCCAACGCAAGGTCCTTTGGGGGAATTACCTGGATTGTAATAGAGCGCTCAGAATCTATATGGTTGATTTGGGTGGGACCCTCTTGTAGGCGAATTTCAGCCAATGATCCCAGCGTAACTCTTTGTCCTTTAGGCGTTTGTATGAGCAAACCCTCCAGGTCTTGGATTCTTCCAGCTCGTGCTTCTTCACCCTTTACGACCAAATCAATCTCATTTCCAGAAATCCTATAGTTACCGGCCTTTGCACCATCTACGAGGGCATCAACAGTTCTTCCCAACTCGACAGTTGTCATGCCTAGTCTGCTAAGCCTATCTCGGTTGGGGATAAGACGCATTTCGGGGTTGCCCAAATCAAGACCTGGAATAGGTCGTATCTGGGCACCGGGAAGAAGTTGTAAGGCTTTTCCAAAGATTTGTCGTCCCAGGTCAATGAGGCGTTCCAGGTCGGGTCCTTTAATTTCAATGTCAATCGAGCGACCGGCGCCAATACCACGAGAAAAAAGGCTCGGTTGCTGGACAATAGCTATCATACCGGGGATCTTTTTCAACACCCCATAGACATAGGGCAATAATTCCCGTGTCCTTTCTTGGACTTTTGACACGATCCCCATAAATACCTGCTGTCCCCAGGCCACATAAAAGAAGTTTTTTACCGGAGGAAGATTCAATTTGCTCGCTAACTCACTGTGATTGTCATGTTCGACAAGCGGGAGGACATCCTTTTCGATCTTTTCTGCAATGTGGCCAAGTTCTGTAAGGTTATACCCTGGAGGAGGCAGAAGAATGGCAAAGAGCATCTCCCTGTTTCCTTCCGGCAGATATTCTGTTTTCGGCATCAGGAACCAGACCATACCTATGGCCAAACCGGTCATGATAATCACCACCCCCACCCTTGCTGAAATACGACCGCACATCCAGTAGACAGACCCCGTCACCACGCGCGTAATCCCCGAGGCGAGCCGATAAAGAGAATACCTTTTACGTGGCGCCTCGGCGCGTTTGACTTTGGTGAGAATCCTTGAAGAAAGAGTAGGAATGACAGTAATAGAAACCACCAGACTGAGTCCTACAGCGCTACTAATGGCAATGGCGATATCTCGGAAAAGCTGGCCGGCTTCTTGTTGAACAAAGACAATGGGAACAAAAACGGCAATTGTAGTAAGTGTACTTGCAAGAACTGCCCCCCACACTTCTACAGTACCGTCGTAAGCAGCCGTAACGCGGGACTTTCCCATCTCTCGGTGGCGAAAGATATTCTCAAAGACCACAATTGAGTTATCTACTACCATGCCGACGGCAAAACTCATCCCAGCAAGGCTGACTACATTTATGTTACGTCCAAAAAGGGTCATCAACAAGAATGTCCCCACCATACTGACCGGGATAGCAAGCGCGACAATCAATGTGCTGCTGAGATTCCGCAAAAACAGCAACAGCACGATAATAGCCAACGTTCCACCTATAAAGATGTTTTGCTTTACCAGGTCAATGGCGCCGTGGATATAGTTTGTCTCATCATAGACCTGGGTAATATTAAGCCTACGGTCTTTCAGGATGCCGCCGTTGAGTTCGTCAAGGGTTGCCTGTATCTTGTTCATCACAACAATTACATTTGAACCGGTCTCACGCACTGCATTCATAACGATTGTGGGTACACCCTCGTGACGAACAACTATATCCATATCCCTATAACCTAGAAAAACTCGAGCCACATCGCCTACAGTGACAGGGGAGCCATTAACCCGTTTTATGATCACATCAGCTACTTCTTCAGGGTTCTTGAATTCACCAACTGTACGAGCGATATATCGTCGTTTCCCCTCATCAAAATCTCCGGCGCTGATGTTTTTGTTTTCTACATCGAGCACTCCCATCAGTTCGTGGATGGTAGTATTCCTGGCAGCCAAAGCATCCGAATCAACAATTACTTGTAGTTCTTGCTCCTGCCCCCCGTAAATATTGGCCGAAGCAACCCCTGGAATTCGCTCCAAGCGGGGTTTTACGTATTCATCACAAAAGTCGTATTCGTGGCTCAACTCCCCCTTATACCCATCAAGACCACTCAAGATCATCCAGGCTATCGCGTTTTCGTGTCGTCCTCCCGACTTAATGATAGGCTTTTCCATATCGTCAGGATATTCTTTGACCTGATCAAGTTTATTCGAGACCTTGAGCAATGCATCATCGGTGTCTGTGCCAACCTCAAAGGTAAGGTTGATATAGGCCACGCTGTCACTACTTTCGCTTTTCATCTTGTCCAGTCCCTCGACATTCTTTAGTTCATCTTCCTGCATGTCGATGATTTCTCTTTCCACTTCCAAAGGACTGGCTCCTCTCCATGTAGTTTCCACAGAGATCTCCGGCATATCTACGTTGGGAGTTAGCTGGATTGGAATTCTAAAAAGCGATATGAGACCAAAGAGTACCAGAAAAACAACTCCCACAGTTACAGTAACCGGCTTTTTTATGGCAGTATCAACAAGTTTCATTGTAAGTTCTCAAAAAGTTCGGGGTATATGGTTATAATATAGACCCTGGGTATGGAGAAACTACGTTTCATTCACTTCACTATCTTTACCGGCTGGCCCGGCCTGAGGCGCTCATTGCCTCGGATCACTACCTGGTCTCCTGCCTTCAAAGACCCAGCTACAGCGGCATTGCTGCCATAATATCCAACAACTTTGACATTGCCAGGCCGAACGATACCATCTGCTGCGATGAAGACCATTTGCTTGCCGCCTGCCGTTATGATTGCATCCTTTGGCACGACAAGAGCACTCCTCTTATCTCCGAGATTAAAGGCCACCCTTGCCTCCATCCCGCTCTTAATCTTAAACTCCGGATTTGTCAGCCTGACATGCACAGGGAAGGTTCGGGCCTGGGGATTTCCTTCGGGAAGTATCGCATAAATTCTACCAACCAAGGCCTTGTCAGATACACTTGGAACGAGTATTCGTACCCGGCTCTCGGGAAGTAACTTTACGGCATATCTCTCGGGAACATCGACTACAAGGCGTATGTGTCTCAGATCAACAATGGTTACTATTGGTCCTCCTACGGGCGCCCACTGGCCGACCTCTGTATGTTCCTCTGCTATAAATCCCGGAAAAGGGGCTATAATACTTTTCTTGTCAATGTTGTCTTTGATAAGATCGATTTCAGCTTTTGTACGCCGCAACTCCTCTTGCAAAGAGTTCTCTCTATACAGGATTTCATCATATTTACCGGTAGCCACACTATTCGAATCTTTAAGAGCGGTATATCGAGTCAGTTCCTTTGTTGCATAAACTAGATTGGCCAAAACTTTTTGCCTAGTTGCCCTTGCCGCCTTCAAACGCAAAGCCGGCCTTGTTGAACTTAGTCTCGCCAGCAATTGTCCTTTCTTGACTAAATCCCCTGCAGACACTGGAAGCTTTTCTACCAACCCGGATACTTCGGCAGCAATGATACTTCGGGCTATTGCCTCAGTGGTGCCAACCAGGCTTATCTGCTCGGAGACTATATCCTGGATAACCGATGCCACTTCTACAGGCACTGGTGGTGGTCCCTTTGGTTTTTCATCCCCTCCCTGAGCAAGAACAACTGTAGCAAACATCAATATGAAAAACATTACTGCAAGAATATTGACGACTTCGTAAAAAGTCCATCTGCGGCGTTGCGCTTCATCTTTCGTCATTGCGACGTACGATAAGTACGCCTCATTCCTCAAGACAGCGCCACTGACGGGCTTGAGAACAGTACGCGCGCCTTGCATTTGGAGCTTTTTACTGTATCGTCTGTTTGTGGACTTTTTTACGAGTCCATCAATATTGACCGGCACAAACTTTCTAAAATATATTTGACACATAAACCACCCCTTCAAACAACCGAGCAAAGCATCCACGCCCAAAAGATATGGCTAGGCACTTAGGGCTCGCTCATAAACAACTCCATGATTTCACATAATTATACAATTTCATAGACGTTAGCGCAGGCTGCTAACATAGCGATCCTGCAGAAGTTGATTGGCAATAACCACGCGCTGGATTTCTGAGGTGCCTTCGTAGATCGTAAATACCCGTGCGTCTCTATAGAATCGCTCTACAGGATAATCTTTTGTGTAACCGTAACCCCCATGGATCTGTAAGGCCTTGGCCGTAACACGATTCACCATCTCCGAGGCAAAAAGCTTCGCCATAGAGGCTTCCATAGTGTATTTTTTCCCCTTATCCTTTCTTTCTGCAGCAAAAAAAGTCAATTGCCTGGCCGCTTCCAATTCTGTGGCCATGTCTGCCAGCATCCAGCGAAGTCCTTGAAACTTTGAAATCGAGCGTCCAAACTGCTCACGTTCTTTGGCATAAGAACAAGCAGCATCGAGGGCTGCCTGAGCCACGCCGATAGATTGTGAGGCAATTCCAATACGCCCCCCGTCCAGAGCAGTCATCGCAATTTTAAAACCATCGCCTTCTTGCCCCAAGAGGTTTTTGGCAGGAATTCGGCAATTTTCGAAGATTAGATCAGTCGTGTCAGAGGCGCAAAGCCCCATTTTTTCCTCTATCTTACCCACGGAAAATCCCTGAGTACCTTTTTCCACGAGCAGGGCGCTAATACCCTTGTGGCGTTTTGCCTTATCTGTTTTGACCGTTATGATCACCACATTTGCATTTTTCCCGGAGGTTATGAAACGCTTATTACCGTTAACGATATAGTGGTCTCCATCACGCACTGCCGAAGTAGACTGGCTAACAGGATCTGAGCCTGCATGAGGTTCGGTCAAGGCGAAAGCGCCAATAAATTCACCGGCAGCCAAGGGTTTCAAGTATGCCTCTTTCTGCTCTTCAGTACCAAAACGGTTTATAGTTTCACAAACAACGGAGTTTTGCACCGACATGACAACAGCCGTAGCAGCACAGGCATATGCTATTTCTTGCAATGCCAGGACGTAACTGGCCGTGTCCACGCCCGCACCATTGTATTCAGGTGGAACCATCATCCCAAGAAGACCCAATCCTGCCATCTTTTTCAGGTTTTCAGCAGGAAACTCCTTTGTTCGATCCCGTTCGGCAGCCGTAGGGAGAAGGACCTCTCTGGCAAAATCACGTACCATAGTTTGAATCATGGCTTGTTCTTCTGTCAGTTCAAAAGACATAATCTTCTCTCGTTTCTCCGTAGGTTAGGCATAACCAGCCACCCTGAACCCGCAACACACTGAGGCGCCGCCGGCTTCATTTTTCTTACGGGGCATAGACAATGACCAAGAGCTCGGCCTCGCTTTTTCCGATATTTCTTAGCTTGTGTCTGATCCCTGAGTTAAAGTGCAAGGAGTCTCCATCTTTGAGCTTGTTTACGTGGTCACCCACTGTCACCTCGATGTTACCCGTCAAGCAGTACACAAATTCTTCTCCTTCGTGCTGATAACCAACACCTTTATGATCTTTCATCGCTTCTACAGTCACGCTAAATGCCTTTAAGTGTTTCTTCTCCGCTCCAGGAGTCAATGTTGTATAGGCATAGTTTTCTGTGCGCTTTTTGTACGCCTTGACACGGCTTTTTGTTGTCGGTTTCTGTTCCTTAAGCAAGACTCCGGAATCGATCTGCAAGGCACGAGATATTTGCAATATCGTACCTACTGGGGGGGGGACCTTGCTTGCTTCAATTTTTTTTAGATAATCAATGCTGCAACCAGTGTCATTTGCCACTTGATTCAGGGTGATCTTCTTCTTTTGCCTTGCCTTCTTAATCTTATCCCCTACCGAAGACTTCTCAGCTTTTTTCTTTCTGGGCATAGAAAACCTCCATAATCTGATCACACAATGTAAACGGATCGGTCTTCTTTTCGGCAAGCTCATCAATCATTCCCTGAAATGACTCGGAGCTTTCCAGCTGTTGCATAATCCCTGCGATAACAGTCTCTTTGACGGTATCTGTCAAGTCTTTAAAGGCCCTTTTCCTTAGACGTTCTTTGAGATACTCCCGGCCACGATTGAAAAGAAAGTCCTTGTGTGCTTCGATTTGTGATAGCAAATCTGGAACACCACGATTTCGAATCGCCTCTGTTGGTACTATAGGCGGATGCCACTTGTCGTTGGAATCTTCCCGACAACTCATCTCCAGCATGGTCCGAAGCTCGTTTATGGTCTTTTCAACCCCTTCTCGGTCTGCCTTATTGATTACAAATATATCAGCGACCTCAAGGATTCCGGCCTTGATGGCCTGAATATCATCACCCATGCCGGGGATCATAGCAATGATTGTTGTATGGGCTGTTGTTACTATATCTACTTCATCCTGTCCCACTCCTACGGTTTCCACTAAAATGATATCCTTTCCCATGGCATCTAACACATCAATGATGCTATGGGTTGAGCGCGTCACCCCCCCAAAATGGCCACGAGTAGCAAGGCTTCGGATGAATACCTCCGGGTCAGTGCCGTGCCGCTGCATCCTGATACGATCTCCGAGCATGGCCCCACCGGAAAAGGGGCTGGTAGGATCCACCGCAATGACCCCAAGGCTTTTCCCCGCAGCCCTGTATTCTTGGATCATTTGATCAACCAAGGTGCTTTTCCCCACGCCTGGAAATCCGCTTATCCCAATGACGTAAGCCTTGCCGGTATGAGGATAAAGAGCCTTTACAACCTGCCTTGAAGAAGGTATCCCGTCATCGATATCCCTTATCAACCTGGCAGCAGCCCGGACATCACCATTTAGAATTTTTTCTGCTTGCTCCATGAGTTAGATCGTAAGCTCCAAGCCCTCATAGGCCATTATCACCCTCGATGCACTGTTTACTCCTTGCAATTTCGCATACTTGGAAGTCCTTTGAAAAATATCCCACAGGGTCCGATCATCGTACGTGGGTTCATGATGAAAAAGGACTAGTGTGTCAACCCCCGCTTCTGTCATTATATCCACACCCTTTAGTGAGGAACTATGCCCCCAGTCCTCTTTTTCGAAGGCCTCGACAAGCGTATATTGGGAATCAAATACCAAGATCTTTGCCCCGGAAAAGAAGTTTATATATTTTTTCATTTCCGGGCTATCAATATTCGCAACCTCTATGTCTGTAGCATAAACTAAGGCGGCATCCCCTTTTTGTGCCCGATACCCAAAAGCCCCCCCGGGATGATTCAACTTAATATTTGACACCTCGATATCATCTATGAGCGTTTTTTTGCCTTCCGAGAGCAAAACAAAATCAATGTCGGCCTCCATAGCCTCAAGAGGTACGGGAAAATATCTAGGGTCTTGCTGTGCAGACAGACTTTGCCTTATGTCAGGGTCCGGGCTGTAGATGACAACCTTGTTTCCAGGCACATATGCTGGGAGAAAAAAAGGAAGCCCTTGTATATGGTCCCAGTGTGTATGACTCAAAAACAGATGGCAAGTGCCGGCCCCTTTGCCAAATCTGCCTTCCATAAGACGAATGCCAAGCCCCCTGATTCCTGAACCAGCATCAAAGACAATGGTTGTATCTCCTGACTCCAACTCGACACAGGGGGTATTGCCTCCGTAGGTTCCCACCATGTGCTTGGGAAGATCATCTACAAACTCTTCTAGTTGCCTATCACTCCCGAGGTCCTGGCCTAAGGCCTGTTTGATGACCCACAAGATCTTTTTCTTGATTTCATCAGAGGTCATGGGGGTTGAAATTGACCCCCGAACCCCCCAGAATCTTACAAGCACTTTCTATCCTCCACTATAGAATCACTTCGCTGTCCTTATACTAGTTTCCATTCGGTTCAAAGACATTTATGGATGGGCACTATACTACACCGGCAGGATTGTGAAAAGGCGTAATTGTTTTTCATCAACACCCCACATCTAAAGTCCCTTTTTGGATACCACAACCACAAATGGCATCCCTCAAAAAAAGCCTTTGTTCATGAAATGGCCACCAGAGCACGTGCATCTTGTCGATCGATATCTTGGCATCTTTCACAAAATCCTGTCTTTCCCGGTTGTTTCTCGGAGTCAAGGAACAAAGCAAGATCTCCGCCATATCACCGGCAGCCCTTGGTGACAGAAACACCCCCATTGTTTTCAATTCAGCAATCCTTTCTGCAGGCACACATTGATAGGCTGGTTGCTTGTTGGTAAGGCCTGCAGCCAACTTGTCTGCAGCGAGAATATTTCGGATCTTTGCTGCGGGCATAAAAAAGTAAAAGCGTTCTTGATCCCCACCTTGCTTAACTCCCGAAGGCAACACCTTAGAAAACCTCTGCAAATCCGCTACTGTCTTAAGGACTTGTCCATTTGAAGTAATATGTGCCTGAAACACCCAAACGGGCAAATAAATAACGTCTTGCCTTGCTCCTTGCGGCAAGTCGGCTATCTCAAATCGTACGCCCTTAAATCTCCCACCTTGCTCTATCCATGCCCGCTTGCAGGTCCCACATAGATGAATAACGTCAAACCGATTCAAGGGAAGGTCCCATCCACAGTTTGGACACTTAAAGGCAATAAAGCCAACCTTACTGATATTAACCCTACTGCGTCCTTTCTTAGACCTTGCCTCCATTACCTCCCACTGCTCTTCCGTGAGGACACGGGTCACCGTGTTGGCAACTGCATCCAGGATTAACACACGGGGTTTTCGTCCTGAGGAAAGCCTCACCATCCAGAAGGGAAAATAGATAATGTTGTATCGTTCACCTACAAGGCGGGTTCTCTCAAGATAGACTTGGATGTCTGTTTCATCTAGTCCGACCTCTGTTAACAACGAACCTTGTTTGACCGCCTCCTTAAAATCCAGCTCCACCTTCATGACAGAACCTGTCTTGGACATTTCCTCGCGATCAAAAAAGGGCAGTTTCAGTGCCCCAGGTCGGATACCGAGAGAACGAAGTCCAAGGTCAACCCCACAATAGGCAGGAAAACTCTGGTCTAAGTGTTTTGTTTTTAATTCCTTAACGAGTCGGCCCTGAACATCTTTACCAAACACCCATTTGTAAACCATCCCCTTAACGCGCCAATAGGGGGCAAAAAGGAGTTTCTTTTCACTTATGAGGGCCTTTTTAGCGCCAAGGGCCTTCAGGGCGCCCCGAAGGGCCTTTTTCATGCGGGGGATATTTTCAAAAGGCTTGACATAGTTGCGAAAAACACCTGAACGACCAGTAATGTGAAGGGTGCTGCCACAGTATTGACAACGGACAACTCTGCTCTCCTCCTCAAAAGAGATGTCAGCGCCACACTGGGGACAGTGAATGGAAAGAAGGAAATCCATAAATAAAAAAGCAAGGTTATCAGCCCATTTTCTCGCCACAACTATTGCAAAAATTTGCCTCTGGCAATACCTCGGCATGACAGTTGGGACACTTCATGTCTGGTTTTTCTACCTTCGTTCCACACACCATGCAAAACCTTGCCTCGGGAGGTAAGTCCTTGTTACACGCATGACAACGGTTTATGATCACCAGTTGGTGCCCACAACTGGGACAAAACCTGGTTCCTACACCAATAGAAGCGTGACAACGAGGACAAGCAACATTTTGTTCTTCCGCCCCCGCGGTTCCCATAGATTTTTGGAGTATGCCCGGAAGCATCATGCCAAGACCTGCTCCAACGCCAAGGCCGAGGCCGTCTGAGGCTCCACCGCCACCCGCTCCTCCAACAGCCGCATCACCCATGGCCTTTGCGGCCTTGAATTTTAGGAACCCATCTAGGTCCTGCACTGCCTCCATTCCACTTCGCTCATCAATCATGCGTTGGACTTCGTCAGGGGGTGTTATCGAATTGATATAAAGGTCGACCAGACCAATGCCGTAATGTTCGAAATCATCTATGACCCGATTCTTTAAGGCTATGGCAAATTCATCATACTGGCCGGGCAGATCAAATATTGTATCGAGGGTTTCACCCAAAAGGTCATTTAGGCGGGAGACAATGACATCTCGAAGGTAGTCAGAAATGGCATTTGTCTCAAAGATACCCCGTGTTCCAACAAGGGTGTTTACAAAAAGGATGGGTTGAACAACGTGCATCGTATAGTTTCCAAACCCACGTAGTCGCACTAGGCCAAGTTGCGAATCTTTAAATGCCACAGGGTCTTTCGTCCCCCATCTCAGGTCTGTAAATACCTTTAAGTTTACGAAGTAGACTTCTGCGCGAAAAGGGCTTTTAAACCCAAAAGGAAGGCTTAACATCTTGGTAATAACGGGAAGATTCAAAGTAGACAGGGTATGACGACCAGGGCCTAATACGTCAAGGGCCTTGCCGCTACGAAAAAAAACCGCCGCCTGACTCTCTCTGACGATGAGCTGGGCCCCCAGCTTGATATCTGCCGACCCCTCTTCAGGGATACGATGGACCATGACATTTCCGGAATCATCAAACCACTCAATAACTTCTAGGAATATACTCACGGCAACCTCCAGAGTCTTTCTTTACGGTGTCTTTGGCCTCCCCCCAGCCATTTATCTACTACAACTTATAAATCCCTCAAGAATTTCCTTTCCACTAAATCGGCAAGTTGCTCAATATCCTCAAGCCCAAAGCAAGGCACACCAAGGTCAAGCGTAATATCAGAAACCAGTGCAACTAGCCGGCTGTCATTAGTACAAAGGGGCTGGTCATGCACGTAGCTGCGGAACACCTCTATTTTTGGGTTATCTTCCCTCTTGTATCCCTCAGTCAATATTACATCCACATCGGTGAAATACTTTGTCGCAAGACCGTCAAGGGACTCTTCGGCTGCCATGTCTTTGATAACTGCCACCTTCCTGGGCGAAGAAATTGCCACTGTATGGGCGCCGGCATGTTTGTGACGCCAACTGTCTTTACCTTCATGGTCTATTTCAAAACCATGTACATCGTGCTTGATCGTACCAATCAAATAGCCCCTCGTCTTTAGCTCACCCACAAGCTTTTCCAATAAAGTTGTCTTTCCGGCATCTGATTTGCCGACAATAGATATGAGGGGGGGCGTCATACACCTCGACAACCAACGATGTTGCAGCGCTTCACTTTCTGAAAGATGATCCTCCTGAAATCCGAGTGGCTGGACGAAAACCTTTTCACCTTGTTTCAGCACAGCTTGGTCGGGATTGACAATAATCAGCCCATTGGCTCGATTCATCGCAGAAAAGGTTTCAACCTCCCGTCCAACAAAGGGGAGAACGTAGTACAGGGAATCGACTCTGCGTACCAGACCTTGAACCAGGTGTTCAATCCCGGACCTTTTCTCTATATCCCGCTCTAAGATGGCCGTAACAGGAGAGATGCCGCCCATTTTCCTGCCCATAAGCCATAAGAGGGCCGGCAGAACAAGGGAGTAAAAAACTGCAAAAACCGCACTAGGGGTTCCGGGCAGGACAAAAACCGGCTTATTTTCAAAAAGACCAAATGCGGTTCCTTTGCCGGGACGCATCGATACGCCGGTAAACCTCAGATCAACTCCGAGCCCCTCAATCAAGGTGCGGGTCAGGTCAGAGTGAGAATTTGCCGAACCACCCGTTGTGATAAGTATATCGCTCTTTAGCCCCTGTTCAATATTCTTTCTAATAGCCCTTTTTTCGTTTCTTGAAATCTTTGCAGAGTGTACCGTCCCCCCATATTCTGTTATCATCCCAGATAACATGTGAAGATTGCTGGCTACAATCTTATGATCTGTCGATCTTTCATAAATATCGATTAGTTCGTTTCCAATAGCAAGAACACTAACCGCCGGCCTTTTTGTCACATAGACTTCACTGATGTGCAGACTTGCCAGAGTTCCTAGCACCGCAGGTGTTAAGGGCCGCCCGGTCTGAATGACCAAGGAACCTTTCTTTATGTCTTTCCCCTTTCTTGATACATACTGACCGGTCCTCACAGGAGACTGGATCTCAATGGTTCCATCGGTAAATATTACATCTTCTTCCTTTACCACCGCATCAGCCCCCGGAGGGATGCCCCCCCCTGTCATAATACCTGCGGCTTGCCCTTTTCCTACGGATGGAAGTCTTTCAGTGCTAGGATGAATATTATCTACAACTTGCAGCTGAAGCGGGTCTTTGTTTGTGGCCTTAACGGTATCCCGGCTCCACAGTGCGTAACCATCCATTACAGACCGATTAAAGCCGGGAATATCCTCGGGGGCATAGATGTCCCTGCCGGCAATATACCTACATGTCTTTTCCAGGGGAAGTTTCGTGGTTTCTAAGGTATGTATTCCCTCTAAGATCAGCTCAAGTGCCTCTTTGCGAGACACAATCCTTTGATAGGCCATCTATAGAGATCTCCTTTGGTCCCGATTAAGAGTACCAGTTCAACAGGTAACGCTATGGATATTGGGCCACATTGTCAAGCAGAAATATGTCATGAAAGACCTAATATACGGCACGATCCGATTGTTTCGGATCGACGTATCTTCTCAATAACCACGGTCTATATTAATCGTATGCCCCGAACTTTTTGAGAACTTACGGATTGACTTTTTTACGATAAAGCTATATTGGAAAATGCTATGAAGCTTGCCGCTCTAATCGATAAGATAAAGACCCACCCAGACTATACAAAGGTGGGGATGATCCTGTGTCATGTAGGAGTTGTTCGAGGAACCTCACGAGGAGGGCAACCTGTTTCCGGCTTGGATGTTAGGGTTGACTATTCTGCCCTTGAGAGTATTCTTTCCAAACAAAAAAAGAGACTCGGCATCATAGATATCTTGGTTAAGATCGAGGAAGGTCCTCTTAAGGTAGGCGATGAGCTCATGGCACTTGTGGTGGCGGGTGATCTGCGTGACAATGTTATTCCAGTGCTGGAAGATACCTTGAATGCCATAAAGAAAGGGGTTACGAGTAAGACGGAATACTTAATGTAAATAACAAAGGATGTACTATGTCCACATTTACTCATCTCGACAACACTGGAAGTGTGCGCATGGTGGACGTATCTGAAAAGGCCGCCACCGCCAGGGAGGCAGTAGCCCAAGGGCTTGTCATCATGCAACCCGAGACTTTCGAGCTGATTAAGGATCAGAAAGTAAAAAAAGGGAACGTTCTGGAAACAGCACGCATTGCAGGCATTATGGCCGCAAAAAAGACGGCGGAACTTATCCCTATGTGTCATCCCCTTTCAATCAGTCACGCACAGGTCGATTTCTTTCCTCAACCCGAGACCCACAGTATCCGCATAGAAGCCACTGTCCG
>MAVP01000041.1 GCA_001751075.1 Desulfobacterales bacterium S7086C20
TAAGACTTCCTTATACGAAGCGTGACCGCAAGGGCACAAATATTGCAATGCCAAAACCAAATTGGTTAACTTTTTACGAAACCGTCAACCCAACCTTGTACTTTTTGTCATGAGAGCCATTTCAAAACATTACTGGGTCGTCCCAGCCTTCTTTTTACACTGCTTGCTTCTTTTGGGCCAGGCTTCGGCAATTCATGCTGACATTGCCGCCGATCACAAAAAGTCGGAAAGCGCTCTCGTCCCCGAAAGCTTGATCTATCTTGACTCTAGTAACAACCCAGGCTACGCTCTTGTTGTTGAAATGGAATCACAAACCATTAACGTATACGAGTGCAAAGACAATTTTACCCTAAAACACAGCTTCCCCTGTTCTACTGGTAAAGTCACAGGCAAAAAGGAAAAAACTGGGGACCAAAAGACTCCGGAAGGTGTATATTTTTTTACAAAGACCTCCAAGAAAAGATACTTGAGTCCTACATACGGTAACAGAGCCTTTATCATGGACTATCCGAACCTACTAGACAGCAAAAGCGGTCGCAATGGCGATAATATTTGGCTTCATGGAACGAACAAGCCTCTAAAACCCCGAGATACAAACGGATGCGTGGCGGTAGCCAATGGCAACATTGATATATTAGCTCGTTATATTCACCTAAACCGCACGCCCATCATCATCAAGAAAAAGCTTCGCATGGTAGCCCCCGAGAGTAACGCTTCCGAACTAAATGGATTGCTGGACTTTCTGGAAAGCTGGAAGACTGCTTTTGTTGCGGGGAACAAGAAGAATTATTCAGCTTGTTACGATTTGCCTTCCGGTAACATCGAGGGGTTGTGGGAGACATGGGAACCTATACATACCGTTTGGCAAAGCGCCAAAATTCCTTTTCGCATGAGCTTTAAGGATATGGTTATAGCGAGAGCAAATCCTTGCGTTGTGGCCTTGTTCGACCAGGTTCTCTCTTTGGACCATCACGCAACTACGGTGGGAACGAAAAAGCTCTTTCTGCAACCACTTGGGAGCACATGGAAGATTGTTGCCGAGACATATCAACCAACCGAGCTGGTTGATGGAACAAAAGAACCACTAGTTGTCTCTTTGGTCCTTCTGGAACAGCTCCAGAAGGACTACAAGACTGTGGCCGAACTTGTAACTAAATGGGCTAAGGCGTGGAGTTCAGAAGACATTAAACAGTATGGAGCCTGCTATGCAAAGGATTTCCGTGCCAAGGGGATGGATTTAAAGGCGTGGATCCGCTATAAGAAAGGGCTTCATAAGCGCTACGATTGGATCCGGGTGTCTGTGGAAGACTTGAAGATCCGTCAAGATGGCGCCCGAAGCACTGCAACATTCTTGCAGCGATACAATTCAAGTGGCCTTCATTCTGTAGGCATTAAACGTTTGCGCCTTAAACTCGTTAACGGCTTATGGAAGATCCGCAGGGAAACATGGTACAAGACAGAAAACCAGTAAAACAACACGACAATCGCGGGCAATCCAAATCATGGACTTTTCTGTTGGTGGGGGAATTTGGCAAGATAGCCTCTTTTCGTGTGTCCAAGGTATTGTTGTTGTCTCTTGTGGTCACACTGATCGTATTCTTGGGTTATACCATTCTCCTTACGGTCCAATATGACCGGCTTCGCGGTGAAAACGATGCGTTGAGAGGCAGTCTTCATAAGACCGAAGATGATCTGGTCAGCGCCAATAAGGCCAAGGATAAGGCTCTGGTGCGTCTGATGCTCCTCGCAAAAGAGGGCAAGCCGGGAAGTAAACCAGCTAAAGAAAAAAAGAAAAAGCCGCAGATTGCCAAGAAACCCAAGTTGGTCATATCTAAAAAGACTGAAACGCCTGCTGCAAGGAAGGTAGACACAAGCGATACCTCCTCTGGAAAAACAGGGCCTGCCAAGGAAAGTACGGGAACCGAATCATCTGAGACCAACCGACTTGCTGAGTCCGCCGTATCAAATACGGTTTTGGTTCAAGAATTTGAGATACAAACAGTAAATCATGGTACTTCGCTAAGATTCAAGTTCAAACTGGAAAACATTGATCCGCAGGCAAAGAAGATCACGGGGTATACATTTGTAGTGCTAGAACCTGCAAAGGGTTCTAAGGAACCCACCCGGATTTCTCCGTGGTCGCCTTTGAAAGACGGAAGACCTACAAAAATCAGACGGGGGCAGTATTTTGGCATTGCCCGTTTCAAGTATGTTCGGGGTACATTACCTGACATCATGGATGTGAGCCGATTCAAGAATGCCACGGTCTACGTCTATTCACCGGCAGGAGATTTGTTGGCTACAAAAGTTTACGATGTTGCTATTGTGTTGCGTTCTTAAGAGGTTGATCTATGAAGGGAACTAGAGTGTCTACAACGACAAGGTTGGGCGGAATTTTGCTGTGCGTCCTTATTGCCCTTTGCCTGATGCCACGTACCATATGGGCCAAGCGAACCCATGAGACATTTTTTAAGGGCAGTGACCATGAACTTCATGTTTACAGGATTGACGGCAAAAAACCGGGCAAAACCTTGCTCTTGATAGGAGGTATCCAGGGCAATGAACCTGGCGGATTCTTGTCTGCCGATCTCTATGCAGACATGGCCCTGGCAAAAGGAAGCCTCATTGTAGTACCCAGGGCGAACTTTCATTCCATAGTGCTAAACCGCCGTCAGATCAATGAAGACATGAACCGCAAATTCGCCCACAGCTCCAGGGTGAATTATGAAGCTAAGATTGTATCAATCTTAAAACAACTCGTTTCTGAAAGTGACTGCCTCTTAAATCTCCATGATGGCTCCGGATTCTATTACCCTCGCTGGGAAGGGCCGATGAAAAACCCAAGACGTTATGGACAATCCATTATTGCAGATTGTGCCACATACACGGTACCGGAAACGGGGCAGGTCCTTCACTTGAAAGAAATGGCGGAACAAGCAATAAAAAAGGTCAATTCTTATATTGAGAATCCAAGCCATCTGTTCCGATTCAACAACCATCGTACTAGTGCACCGGACACTATTCATGCTGAACAACGAAAATCGGCAACCTATTATGCGGTGTTTGAATGCGGTATTCCCGCCTTTGGCATTGAAACCAGCAAGTCTCTTCCCTTGGAGTTAAAAGTTCTTCAGCACAACTACGCCATCAATGCCTTCATGGAGCTATTGGACATTATACCAGAAACGCCTGGGATCTACCTTGATCCGCCGACCGTGCGACACATAATCATGGCAGTAAATGATAATATCCCTTTTGCTATTTCAAACGGAGAGACGTTGCACATTAGACGGGGTGATACTATAAATGTCTCTTATGTTGAGGCAAATTACAAACGGGGGCTTAGCGCAGACATAATAGACCATGGGTCCTTTAACGATATGGGAAAGCCGGTTCCTATTACACATTCAACTCAGGTCATAGTCCGTAAGGACCATCACTCTTGTGGGGTCGTGAACATAGTTCTTGATAAAACTGATGAATCAACCCGTACCGTCTATGCATTGCCCGAAGTGCTCTTTTTCAAGATTAAGATGAATGGCCAAGAAAGGCTTTTTGTAAATAACACCTCTGTAAAACTAATAAAGGGCGATAGGTTTGAACTCGTAGATGTTACGACAAACCTGGCAAAGCCCTCTGCAATAACTGTGAATTTCAAGGGGTTTGTTGGAAACAGGAAAAACAATACGGGCGAGGATCGGGGTTATGTTATACACACCGACAGGGATTTATGGACACGCTATTCTCTTGAAGGCAAAGGAGAAAAATACCATGTCCTGGTTAACCATAACGACACGGTATTAGGACAGCTTTTCGTTGAGCTGGTAGAACCGAAGTTTGACTATATCGTTGCCCAGGTCAACAGCGGTGTCAAACGTTGCTTCTATCCTGGAGATTCTATGAGTGTTGGCCCCAATGATACGATCCGCATCCTTGATATTAAGACAAACATCCCTGCCAATGCCGGAGTCCAGGTCTTCTTGAAAGGCGAACATACGAAAATTCGTCTGTTTTCTGCCGGCTCGGCATATCCACAAAGGATCAGCTGGAACAAGGCCACACAAAGGGCTAATAACTGCCAGGTTGTAGTGCAGAGAGAACGTATGATTTTTGGTTCAATCTTGTTAGACTTTAAGAAAAAAGGGGGGCACCATGAAGGATAAGGGCGCAAGCCTTTCTATCATAGACAAGGGTCTCAACGTAGAAGGGACCTTGAATGCAGATGGCAAACTAATTATCATGGGTACCTTGAAAGGCACGCTTATCGGAAATGCAATAGTCACGGCAAAAGGAAGTCGTGTGACGGCCGAGGCAAAGGTTGAAAATATAGTCATTGCCGGAGAATTTCAAGGTGATGTTACTGCGTATAACAGCCTACAAATACTAAAAACCGGTAATTTTGCCGGAAACATCACTTGTAAGAGTTTAAGCCTTGAAGCAGGGGGCAAGCTAAATGGTCATGTAAGACCCCTAGATGCTCAAGATGGCGTTTTCCCTCTATCGGACGTACAAGCGCCTATCATAAAAAATTAAGGCGCCCATCCTTCCAGGATGTCTATCTTAGACACCTCAGGTATTACCCTCAAAACCTATTGTAACTGCTTCACCTTCAACAATTGTCGGGACTTTACGTTTCCCACCAGAATGCTTGAGCATCTGCTCTAAATGGGCTGCATCCTTGGTTACATCAAAGTAGTTCACATCTTTTCCTTTCTGAGCAAAGGCCTCACGGGCAGATTTTGTGAAAGGTCAAGTATCTTTTCCAAAAATCAGAACTTCGTCACTCATGGCCGGCCCCCCTTTTTTGTCTTAATTATACGATTAACGTGTATGTGTACCAAACAATCCTGAAACCGTCAAATATCTTTCAGTCTTGTTAAAAAGGATTGGGCATGATAATTATTTAACCTTTATTATGACAGCTTCGAATTACTACATGGGAATCGATCTCGGTTCTATCAGCTTGAATCTGGTTATTATCGATGATGAGGCTTGTATCCAGGCATCTACTTACAAACGCACCGAAGGGAAACCTTTGGCGGTTTTATTGGAATCTCTGGAAGATTTCGGCAACAAGTTTGATTCCTTTCAGGGGGTTATAGCTACAGGCAGTGGGCGAAAACTGCTCGGCAATATCCTAAAAGTGCCGGACATTAATGAGATCGTCACCCAAGCCAAAGCCACCGGTTATCTCTATCCTGACGTTCGCACGATAATCGAAATGGGCGGGCAGGACTCCAAACTCATCTTCATGTCTCAAGATGACCATACCAGAGAACCAATAATCGTAGATCATGTACTAAATGAAGTCTGTGCGGCAGGGACAGGCTCTTTTCTTGATTTGCAGGCACACCGTTTGGGGATAAGTGTCGAGGAAATCGGGGTTCTTGCCTTGCAATCCAAGCACCCCGCCAGGATTGCCGGCAGGTGTAGCGTATTTGCCAAGAGTGATATGGTACACCTTCTGCAGGAAGGCACCCCAAAATCTGATATCGTTGCAGGGCTTTGCCAAGCCCTGGCCCTAAATTACATAACTAATTTAGGGAAAGGCAAACCGTTTTCCGGGCCGATTGTCTTCCAGGGCGGTGTGGCTGCCAATCCCGGTGTGGTAAAGGCCTTTGAAGACCGCTTAGGCTTGGGTTCGGGTAATCTTATTATCCCTGAGAATTTCCTTGTCATGGGGGCATTCGGTTCCGCCCTTATGGCCCAAAATGGAATCCCAAAGTCACGCCGAGATCTAAGTTCCCTTACTAAGAAGATCAAGGATGCCATCAAGCCAACCAGACAGTGTTATTACCAAACTTGCCTTAAGCCCTTGATAGCCCCTAAGGGCCACATGGAAACCCTGGACAAGGATTATCTGAAGTTAGAAGAAACCACACAGGTATTCTTGGGCGTTGATATAGGTGCTGTAAGTACCAATATTGTGCTCATCGACAAGAACGCACAAGTTGTGGCAAAACAATACTGGTACACCGAAGGAGAACTAATCAAGACGGTTAGAACCGGGCTTGAGGAAATAGCCGATAGAATGGGCAGCAGAGTTAAGGTTTGCGGTGTGGGGGTCACGGGAAGTGGTCGCTATTTCGTGGGAGAATTCGTCGGGGCAGACGTGGTAATCAATGAAATCTCCGCTCAGGCTAAAGCAGCTATGCACTTCGACCCCAAGGTTGATACTATTATTGAGATCGGCGGACAAGATTCCAAGTACATCAGATGCAAGAATGGACGAGTTGTAGACTTTGAAATGAACAAGGTCTGTTCCGCCGGCACAGGTTCATTCCTGGAAGAACAAGCAGCTCGGCTTAATCTCCCGGTCCGAGAGAGCTTTAGTGCTCTTGCCTTCTCGTCAACGAGGCCCGCCAATCTTGGTGCACGATGCACGGTTTTTATGGAATCGGACCTGATCCATCATCAACAGACAGGAAAAAGCGTCAACGACCTGGCGGCGGGGCTCTCATACGCCATTGCCCAAAACTATCAGGAAAAAGTTATCGGCAGCAAGAAAGTGGGCCGTCATATTCTCTTTCAGGGAGGTGTGGCCGGAAATCAAAGTGTTGCAGCCGCATTTGAAAACATCCTAAAAAAACCTATAACCATACCTGAACATCACAATGTCACTGGAGCAATGGGTGCGGCATTGGCGGCGAGGGACCATGGCATTACTACAAGCAAGTTTGCTGGGTTTCGTCTGAAAAATCGCCCCTACAAGATGAAGACCTTTGAGTGCAAGAAATGTCCAAACGTTTGCCGTATCAACCAAATCTACATTAATGGTAAACTTAGCTCGCACTACGGTGGCCTATGCGGACGATATGAAAGATCCTCTCACTGTCATACCCATGACAACCTGCCGGATCTTTTTGCAGAACGCAAAGCTCATCTAATGGAAGGCTTCCAGGAAGGTGCGGACATATCGCACCACCCCCGTCAGGCCGTGGGAATTCCCCGGGCCCTGAGCTATTTTGACTATTTCCCCTTTTGGAGCGCTTATTTCAAGGCGCTGGGGCACCCCTTGGTCCTTTCCGACGAAACGAATAAAGGCTTGATTCAAGGAGGACTCTTACATGTACCATCAGAGACCTGTTTTCCCATAAAGGCCGTCTATGGCCACATTACCGATCTTAAATCAAAAGGGATAAATCAAGTCTTGCTGCCCTGTGAAATTGATCATCAAGAAACTGAAAGTGGACATGTTCGTTCCTTTAATTGCCCCTACGTACAATCTATGCCCTACATGGTAAAGGCCGCCATCGGTTCAAGCGTTAACGTGTTAGCACCTATCATACGCTGGAGTTATCCAAGACCCCGGATCAACCGTGAACTCAGAAACCTTGCCAAATCCCTGGGACACAGCCCTGAGAAAAGTGACAAGGCTATAGCAGCTGCCTGGCAGGCCCGCACACACTTTGAAAAGTGGCAGCAAAACCGAGGCAAAGAAATTCTTGGCACCATGGGACCAAACGATCACGGTGTTGTGCTGTTGGGCAAGACACACAATATCTTTGATCCTGGTCTAAACCTCCACCTTGCAAGGAAACTTAGGCGGGCGGGACAACTTACAATACCTTTTGATATGCTTCCCTTAGATGAAGTCCGTCTCCCCGACCACTACAACAATGTGGTGTGGAAAAACACCCGGGATCTGTTGAAAGCACTCTTTTGGATACGCAAAGATCGACGCCTTTATCCGGTGCTTCTGACCAATTTTGGTTGTGGGCCGGATTCCTTCTTAATGAAATACATGGAAACAGAACTTCCTGACAAGCCTCACCTTGTCTTAGAGGTAGACGACCACACTGGCGATGCCGGAATGATTACACGGATTGAGGCTTTTCTAGATACCTTGGAAGCTGCACGAAGTTCGGCGGAACCAGGGCCGAGTCCTCTCAATTTGATAATCAGAAAAGAACGGGGTAGGATCCACGGTTGGGGGCCTGCCCCAGAAATTATGAAGCGCCTCGAAAACCGTACGCTCTATTTTCCTTATGTATCAAGAGCCTTTAGTCAGGTGGTTGGCGCAGCCTTTCGGGCTATTGGTGTCAAATCACAGGTGCTTCCCAAACCAGACGATGAAACGGAGCGCCTTGGGCGACAGGTCACTTCTGGTCGGGAGTGCCATCCATTTATTGTTACATGTGGAGAGTTTGTAAAGTTAACTCGCCTGCCGGGATTCGATCCTGATCGCAGCGCAATCCTGATGCAAAACTATGACGGGGCGTGCAGATTTTCCCAATATGCAATAGGTCATGCCGACCTTCTCAAGCGCCTGAAAATACCCCAAATGCCTGTCATTGCACCTGTTACGTCCAATCGTTTTGACGAGTTTTCAGCCCTTTTCGGTCTGCACTTTACCAGGTTGCTCTGGGAAGGCTGGCTTGCCGCTGAGGTGTTAGAAAGGATTCGCCTTCATACTCGTCCCTATGAGAAAAGCCCAGGCCTTACCGACAGGCTTTTTGCCGACGGCATAGGAAACATTGCCGAGGCAGTAGGTTGCCGCAACGGACGGACCTTTGTGTGGGATACCGGGGTGCTTTCAACCCTAAAACGGTCATCAAAAGTCCTTGGGGCAATACCTGTTGACAGGTCTTACCCTCGTCCAATGGTCGGTATTGTAGGAGAATTCTATACGGTTCTAAACCGTTGGGCCAATCAAAACCTAATACGAACACTTGAAGATTTGGGTGCTGAAACGGCGATTCACGGACTAACTGTTACAAATTTTTATGCCCTCTTTTCCGGACACTACTACCCAAAAAGTCGCCTTCGACAGAAAAAGATGGGCTCTGCCGCATATTATCTGCTCAGAAATCAATGGATGATGTCGCGGGTCAGACAAGCGGAAGCATCCTTGCCCCGACGACTTCGTCCTTTGGGCACTCTCAGCGCTAAGGAGATAGTCCGTGAATCTGAAGATTTCATCCATCATGATATAGATCCTGTATTGGCAACCTTTACTGCTCGTGTCAGGCGTTTCGCCACTTCAGGAGTCTCAGGTATCTGCAATCTTTTTGTCCTCAACTGCATGCTGGGAAACATCACGGTACCCATCTTCAAAAAAGCGCTCAGCAACTATGACGGCCTTCCCATCTTACATGCCGTCTATGATGGACAAGAAGGGACCAATATGCTCACAAGAATCGAGGCCTTTATGCATCAGGTAGGACTTTACCAACAACGACTTTGACGACTTCGTAAAAAGTCCATCTGCGGCGTTGCGCTTCATCTTTCGTCACTGCGACGTACGATAAGCACGCCTCATTCCTCAAGATAGCGCCACTGAAGTGGCTTGAGGACAGTACACGCGCCTTGCATCTGGAGCTTTTTACTGTGTCGTCTGTTTGTGGACTTTTTGCGAAACCGTCGACTTTGACATCTCTCGTTTGGGTATTATATTTAAGGTTTGAGCGAAATCAGCTATAGCTGGCTTATCGGTTCCCGTGTCACAAACATATTCATACAAACCGCAGCTTGTCGGCCGGGTGAAGAGGGATTCGGGAAAAAGAGATGGGACTGACTCGAAATCTGACTATTACTAATGAGTTGGGACTGCATGCCCGTACCGCAGCCAAAATCGCTCGACTGGCTGAAGAGGCCGATGACAATGTATACATCATAAAGGATGGTCAGGAAGTAGACGCTACAGATATCCTTGATATTATGGGCCTCTATTGTCCTCGAGGTACACGGATAATACTAAGAATAGCCGACCCTGCTGACATGAAGGTGTTAGACCGCATTGCAGAACAAATAGAGTCCGGCTTCGGAGAATCCTAAAAGTGTTTGGTTCTACAACAAATAATCTGGTGTTTAATGGCATTGGCGCCTCTGCCGGCATTGCTGTCGGCAAGGCCTACCTATTAGAACGTGAAGACAGTCAAGTTATAGAAAAGCGCTTTCTTGAGCCGGAAGAAATTGGCCCCGAGATAAACCGTTTTAGAGAAGCTGCTCAAAAAGCCGGGGAACACCTCCGTGAAATAATTCGGGAAATCCCTGATGAGTACAAAGATCAGAGTTATATCCTTGATGCTCACATGATGATCCTAAAAGACCGGTTATTCCATGACGGGACCATCGAGGAAATCAAGAAAAGGAGCATAAACGCCGAGCAGGCCTTAAAGATAATCACCGACAAGGCTACCGCGAACTTCAAGAAGATGCCTGATCCGTATTTTCAGGAACGGAGAGCAGATATCATCCATGTATCAAATCTCATACTGAAAAATCTTCTTGGAACAAGCCATTCGCCTGTCTCCAACATCGACAAGCGCGTTATAATCGTAGCACACGACCTTTCCCCTGTAGATACGACACAGATTCAGCTGGAAAAAGTAAAGGCGCTTATCACAGAGGTGGGCAGCCCTACCTCACATACCGGAATCATTGCCCGTTCCCTTGAGATACCGGCGGTGCTAGGGCTTGAAAATGCCACTGAATCAATCAAGACGGGCGACCTCATCATTGTAGACGGCAGCACCGGCGTTGTAATTATTGATCCTGACAAGGAAACACTCGCCAAGTATTATAAACGCAAGGAGCGGCTTGAAGCCTTTCAGGCACAAATTACGCGAACCAGTCACCTCCCTGCCGAAACAACAGATGGACACCGCATAGCCATAACCGCCAATATTACCGTACTGGAAGAAATCGTTTCAGTCATTGATCATGGAGGAGAGGGGATCGGTCTATATCGTACCGAGTTTCTCTATTTGAGTCAGTCGACCCTTCCATCCGAAGAGGATCTTTTTGACAACTACAAAGACTTGGCCGAACTCATGGGGGAGCGTAAAGTCACAATACGCACTCTTGATATCGGCGGAGACAAGTTTGCAAGCTCCATTCAATGGGCCGATGAAATGAACCCCGCATTGGGTGTCAGGGGCATACGGTTTTGCCTTCAGAGCCCTAAAATCTTTAGGGCCCAGTTACGAGCCATACTCAGAGCGGCCCGGTTTGGGAATATCCGTATTATGTTCCCCATGATTTCTCAGGTAGAAGAAGTTGTACAAGCAAAACAGATGCTGGACAAGGCTGCGGAATCTCTGGATAAAGAGGGTATACCTTTCAAGCGGGACATTCAGATAGGGGCGATGATCGAAGTGCCCTCCGCTGTCTTCATGGCCGATATACTTGCGGGGGAAGTAGATTTTTTTAGTCTTGGCACCAACGATCTCATCCAGTATTCCTTTGCTATTGACCGTGTCAACAAACATGTAGCAGACCTTTATCAACCACTCCACCCAACAGTACTCAGGATGATTCATCATGTTGTAGAGGCAGGCAGGACAGCGGGTATTCCCGTTGCTTTATGTGGTGAGATGGGAGGCGATGCAATAAATCTTCCCGTCCTACTAGGCCTAGAGCTTGACAGTATCAGCATGAACCCGGTCTCGATCCCCGCAATCAAGGAGGCAATTCGTAGGCTTTCTTTTGAAGACTCAAAGATCTTGGCGCAAAAGGCCATGAAAGAATGTTGTGCCACAGATGTTCGTGATCTTGTTTTTGAAACCTGTGGAAAATCTTTTGAAATGGCTACTTTCTTTCAATCTAATGGAGCGTAACATCTAACTGAGATCTTGACGCAAACATGAGCCTGCCTGCATCTGAGATCAGAAGCAATCCTGGTAGCCGGCTGAAACGCATCATCTTGATTTCAACGCCTTGGCCGCTTTATAGTCGTCCTTCCATTCAGCTTGGTTCTCTAAAAGCATACCTAAATGCTCAGTTTCCAGGGTTGGAGATTCGAGCCTTACACCCATATCTCAAAGTGGCGGAAGAGGTTGGTTACGAGATCTATAGCGCAATTTCAGACAGGACATGGCTGGCGGAATCCGTATGTGGCGCCCTCATATTCCCTGAGAGAAAAAGGGGGATTGAAAAGATATTTTATCGTGAAGCAAGCCGTAGTGCCAAGCTGCGCGGGCTTCACTTTGGGGCACTGATCTCTCAAGTCGGGCAAGTATTGGAAAAAGTTGTCAGGGATGTAGACTGGACAAGTTGTGGGCTTGTCGGTTTTTCTATTTGTCTTTGCCAGCTCACCTCATCGCTTTATCTTATCAAACAGATCAAACAGTGTTGTCCGGGTCTTCCCGTTGTGGTTGGTGGCTCCATGTTTTCGGGCGGTCAAGCTTACGAGTTGGCAAGATCATTTCCTGAAATCGACTATGTAGTCAACGGTGAAGGTGAGTTGCCACTTAGCCGGCTAATTCGTTACATAGGTTCGACTAAGCAAAGCGATAAACTTCTTCCAATGCCCGGTGTTATTGCCAGAAAAGAGATTGAGGTGGAAGACTCCGTCGGCTTTGACCAATTAGAAAGCCTGAACGATTTGCCGCCTCCGGACTACGATGACTATTTTGACGTCCTTAAGAGCCTGCGGCCGGAAAAGAGGTTCTTCCCGACTCTTCCTGCTGAAGTATCCAGGGGATGCTGGTGGAAGTCTACCCCTGGAAATTCGAAGCACACGGGATGCGCCTTTTGCAACCTCAATCTTCAGTGGGATGGATACAGGTTCAAAAACGTTTCCCAGGTTGTTGCCGAAATTGATTGTTTGACCACAAAGTACAGGACCCTCTCTGTGGCCTTCATGGATAATCTTCTGCCATCTGGAAAGTCAAAGGAGATCTTCTCCCAACTTGCTGGCCTGGAAAAGGATCTTAGGCTCTTTGCAGAAATCCGGTCGACCACATCCCGTACAATGCTTATGGCTATGAAGAAGGCGGGAACACACAAAATACAAGTGGGTATTGAGGCGTTAAGTACAAAGCTCCTCAGAAAACTCCACAAGGGAACAACGGCAATTCAAAACATGCAAATCATGAGGGATTGCGAAGAACTGGGCATTTCGAACAACTCAAATATTATTATCCACTTTCCGGGTAGCGATGCTGAGGATGTGGACGAGACCTTGCGTACCCTTGATTTTGCATTCCCTTTTCGCCCCTTAAGGCTCGTTCGTTTTTGGCTTGGTCTCGGAAGCCCTGTGTGGCATGATTTTCGCGGTTTCGGTCTGAAGGCGGTTTTTAACCATCGCAATTACGGGATACTGTTCCCGCCTGAGGTGTGTCGCTCCATATCTTTTATGATTCAATCCTATAGAGGGGATCTTGGTTATCAAAGGAAGCTATGGCAGCCCGTGAAAAAAAGGCTTCTCGAGTGGAAAAAGTCTTATACTGACATCCACGGACGTGGTACACGCTCGCCGATTCTTAGTTTTCTTGACGGAAGGGACTTTTTGATCATCCGCCAGAAACGTTATAGGGCAGAAGCCTTAACACACCGCCTTGTGGGACCATCGAGGGCAATCTACCTTTTTTGCCAGCAGCATCGTTCACTTAAACATATCGTAGAGCATTTTCCAAAAACGGGCGCAGACAAGGTTGCCCCCTTCTTGAAGATGATGGTAGACAAAAAGTTGGTGTACGAAGAAAATGACAGATACCTCAGCCTGGCCGTGCCGGCACCCAAGTAAGGGCTGGGTCAGCCCTAAACCTACCGTATTTAATCTCTTCAGTTACTGAGAGGTTCCTAGAAATCTTTCTATCTTGGCGTTTTCTTTGAGCTTTGCCACATATTGAGTTACTTGTTTTTGTGTCTTTTGTCGCTTTAATTGCTGTATGAGCCGGCCCTTCGCCTCCTTGTAGGGAACGATCGCCGCCTCCTTTTTGTCCACAAGTTTGATCAGATGATATCCAAAGCTGGTTTCTACTATATCACTTACTTCACCCTGTTTTAGTGTAAAAGCCGCCTCTTCAAAGGATTTCACCATTTGTCCGCGGCCGAAGTAACCCAGATCTCCGCCTTTTTTACTGCTGGGACATTGAGAGAGTTCTTCTGCAAGCTTTGAAAACTGCTCACCGGCCTTTAGTCTCTGTTGTGCCTTTTTGATCTTATTCTTGGCTTCAGCTTTTTTGGACTTGTCTTCTTTGGGGTCAACCTTTATCAGGATATGCTTTGCCTGTATTTTTTCCGGTTGTTTAAACAATTGTGGGTGCCCATCGTAATAGTCCTTGATTTCCTGATCAGAGACTTTGACCTTTTGGGCGACCTGTGTTTCTATCAGTTCCTGGATTGCCATACCTTGCCTGAACTGGGACTGAAGGATAGCCTCGGTAAGATTCATCTTCTCCAAACCCTTCTTGAACTGATCTTCGCCGGGGAATCTCTTTCTGAGCGCGTCTATCTTGCTGGTGACAGCTTCCTCGTCAACCTTTATTCCCTTGTTCCGGCTTTCTTGATAGAGTAACTCACGTTCGATCAGTTGTTCAAGGGCCTTCTCTTTGATTTCTGACAATTGGGAATCATCGACCTTGTTTCCCCTGCCGTACATCTGTTTCGCTCGTTCCACCTCTCTATCAAAATCCGTCTGGCGGATTACCTCGCCGTTTACTATTGCAACCTTGCCCTTGACAACTTCTTTTCCCGTTGCCAAAACAGGCCCTGTAATCCATGTAAAAGCAAACACACATACTAAAGCGCCAAGCCATTGTCTACCATTAATTTGCATATAGACTGCTCCTTTCTGATGGTTTTTGCAGATTGAAAATTCTCAAGAAAACATAAAGTTCTTAGTATAACACCCATGGACCGTGCGTGGCAAGCCCTGTTTTGAAATTGTGTGTTTTGAAATTGACGAAAGGCCATTGATGCCGTAAGGGTGTTGATGGTCACCTTTTCCCGGAATCGCTATAAAATGAACTACCTCGCAGCAGAGCTGCGAGGAATTCTTTTGATTAAAACCGTGAAAAGTGATGTAAACATAGCTGGCAAGATGAATGGCTTATCAGCTCATCGACATGTCTCAGTCGAGGCCTCACCAGCTGGTTTGTATCCTTGCCAGTCGCTCCGCCGCCCCAAGGAGTTTCCTACCTGTCGGTTCCTGCAACTGCCGTCAGCTCCCTATAGAATTGTCCGTTCTCCGAGAAGCGAAGCCCGTCCTCAAAGGTGATAAGGCCTGCGTTAAAAAGCCCTGCGAGGGAAGCATCGATGGAGGTAAATTCTTCTGTGCCGGCCTGCATCTGCGATCGAATCTGATGTGTTTTCCTTTCTCTTATCAGGCTTTTTATCGCATAGTTGTTGATAAGTTTTTCATAGGCGAGAACCCTCCCCTTGCCTTTCTTGAGCGGAACAAGTCTTTGTGAAAAGGAAAGCAGCAAACAATCTGCGATCTTCATCCTGATGAGGTGCTCTTGATGCGGCGGGAACATGTTAATTACTCTTTCAATGATGGATGTAGAATTGTCTGCATGGACCGTACTTAACACAAGATGTCCGGTGTCTGCGGCGCGCAAAGCTATTTCAAAGCTCTCTTTATCCCTCAATTCTCCAACCACGATTACATCCGGAGCTTGCCTGAACACATGCCTGAGTCCTTCACTAAAGGTATCGCTGTCTTTGCCAATCTGTCGTTGGTTGACGTTACTCCTTTTGTGCTTGTGGAGGTATTCAATCGGGTCCTCAAGGGTTATGATGTTGCATTTCCTGTGGCTGTTAATGATGTCGACCATGGCGGAAAGAGTCGTGGTCTTCCCATGTCCGGCAGGGCCTGTGATCAGTATTAGACCCTGAGGCCTTAAAGCAAAACCGCGGACCCAATCCGGCAGATTGAGTTCCTTCAACGAGGGCATTTTCTCGGGAAAGTATCGCAGGGCTAGTGAAATAGAATTTCGCTGCCTGTAAGCGTTCACCCTGAAACGACCGATATCAGGATATGTTATACCAAGATCGAGGTCATTTGTCCGAGCAAAGACTTCCCAGTCCCTATCAGACATAAGGTCCCTTGCGTACTTCTCACAATCAATAGGGATAAGCGAGTCCATGGACAGTCTTTCTACCTCATTATGCATCTTTATCGAAGGGGGCACGCCTGCAGTTAGTAGCATAACGTTGGCACCGGATTCGGCCAGATACTGAAGCAGCGATATCAAGTCGGGTGCCATCCTTTTTCTTCCCTTGTCTACTTCAGCCGCAATGACTTCGCCCTGAAGCGTTTCTTTAGGATGTTGAAACAAATGCTGCCTTGCGGCATCCATCTGAAAGGCAGGCACTACAACCGGTCGGACCTTCTTTCCGAGCGTAAACTCCACATCCCTGGCAACGGCCATGTCCCCCGGATCCACCATGGCAAGGGTCAACGAATTTTCATCCATACTTACCGGCAGGATCTTCATGGCCTTGATCTTATCCCATGAAACCTGTTTAAGCACCTCCCGGCCTATATCTACCTTGAACAGGTTCGCTGAAGGAACACCTAGCTGTTTGCCAAGAAATGTACACAGGTCATCTATCCCGATAAAACCCATTTCGATCAAGATAGACCCTATCTGTCCACCAACCTGGTCCTGTCTTTTTAAGGCCTCTTTTAGCTGTTTTTCACTCATCAGGCCTTGCTCGACCAAAAGCGCCCCAAGAAGTTGTTTTTTTGAGATCTTTTCTTGTTTCATCTTAAATATTTCCCCCCATTTTAGAGAACGACTTTTTTACTTAGGGTTCGTCACGAAATAGACGAAAGCTCAGACACATTCCAACTTTCATCAACCCATAATCCAATAATATCAATATTGCTATATCTCTGCCTGATAACCCTAATTGCATCAAGAGTGTGGATAGTCTGTTCTTCTTTTGTCGCAGGATTTCCAGCACAGTCGCAATGACCAACTACAGCAATACCTGCTGAAATATGATGTTCAACAGATATTTGCAGACGCTAAAAACAGACTCAACAATGTTGAAATTAGTCTGCTTCGCTAATATAAGGTTTGGACCTGGTTCAGTAATCGAATCAATATAGTCCACATTAAAATGTTTCTGCAAATATTTAATTACCGGCAGCTGTACTCGTCCATCCGTACAATTTATAGTAGTGCAAAAACTCATAGCCCACTTTTCGCGCCGCCAAACGTTGCGGATCAAGCGCGGCTTTAAGCCGTCGCCTGCATCCGGCTTGTTGGATGCTCCCTTTTATCCGACGATCAGCAGAGCCACGCAGGGAACGACATTGAAGACTAGAAAGACGATTTTAAACAACCCGAGGAACGAGTAAATGACCACGTTGTAGGTTTCTCGGGGAATGGGGAACAATTTGCTTTGTATGCGATACACAAAATCAGTGGCGAACACGAAGAACACTGCCCACAGAATGAAGATGCCCCCATTTATGATTGTGCACCACATGAAGAATGTCGTGAGTGTCTGAATATCCATAATGATCCTCCTTTATCTTTTTGATCCATATGGGTCTCTATCCACACATTTTCAATATGTTGATCCGTCTTCCTTCAACATAGGGACAAATCTGACAGGCGCTATGGAGCTCTTTGTCAAAGTTCCATCCTTTTTTGTCAAGACTAAGAGTTCTTGGAACGACCTCTTTCCTACCGGAATCACCATCCGGCCCCCTTCTGCCAGCTGTTCCTTCAACTGTTTTGGAATGTGGCCAGGGGCGCAGGTAACTATGATTCCGTCAAAGGGGCTAAACTCTTTCCAGCCCTTGTAGCCATCGCCTATCTTGATGTGGACCTCCGAATATCCCGTTTTGGACAGAAGATCTTTGGCCCGCTTTCCCAGCACATCATTGATTTCAATCGTGTATACTTCACTACATATTTCAGCAAGGATTGCGGCCTGGTATCCTGAACCCGTACCGACCTCAAGGACTTTTTTGCTCCCGTCTAAGTTGAGTGCAGCCGTCATAAGCGCCACAATGTAGGGCTGCGAAATCGTTTGCCCCTCACCTATCGGCAGGGGAAAGTCTTCGTATGCCTGATGGCGAGATCTGCTGGGAACAAAGCGATGCCTTTCGACCTTTCGCATTGCCGCTAAAACTCTTGCGTCCTTTATACCCCTTTTCTCGATTTGCTCACGCACCATCATGTTGCGCTGCCTGTCGAAATTGGGGAATTTAGGTTCTTCGGCTTGGCAGTTGATGCAGGAAATAAAAAGTAACAATCCAAATATGGACAAAAGCCTATGACATCTTTCCATTCTATCTCTTGCTATCATCATGGGTATATCCGCCTCTCTCATAGCTAGTGCCCATCCATAAATGCCTTTTAACCGAAAGTGGGATGAACCACAAATGAACCTGCTTTTAAAACGATGAAATGGGGCCGGAACTCTCCCGGTTTTATCGCCAAATTCATGGTCATTAGCTATCAAGACGCCCTTACCGTACCACAGATTCAAAGCCATGGATATCCTGCTGACCTACCCGGATGGACCGATTCGCACACCCGGCACCACCATCCCCATCATCACCATCCGTGTAGGCGGTAACCCCAAGTCTTGATGGACTCGTAAAAAGTCCACAAACAGACGACACAGTAAAAAGCTCCAGATGCAAGGCGCGCTAGTCTTGAGGAATGAGACGTACTTATCGTACGTCGCAGTGACGAAAGATGAAGCGCAACGCCGCAGATGGACTTTTTAC